>DAHWJO010000084.1:0-14329 GCA_027344105.1 Sulfobacillus sp. | reverse complement strand
ACGGCCTCCGCGTACCATGCCAGCGAATCCCGCATTGGGCAGGCCCTCGCAGGACGCCGGGACCAGTACTTCCTGGCCAGCAAGTGCGGGGAGCACAATAGGGAGCCCGGGACCTATTACGATTTTAGCGAAGCGGCTATCCAAGATTCCATCGAGCGCTCGCTCGAGCGGCTCGGGACCCCAGTGATTGACCTGATGCAGATTCACTTTGGGCCCGAACCCCGGCGCGTGCTGGCGGAAGGGGACACAGTCCGGGCCATGCGCAAAGCGCGCGACAAAGGACAGGTCCGCTTTCTCGGCGCATCCTGTGATGCCGATATGGTCCCTGACATCATCGCCCTAAAGGACTTTGACGTGGTGCAACTGACATACAATCTTTTGGACCGGAGAGCAGAGGACGCCATCAGGCTGGCGGCTGACCACGGTCTTGGGGTGACGGTCCGCTTTCCCCTGGCGATGGGCTGGCTCACCCCGAAGGGCCAGAGCCTGCGTCCAGATTCCCCGAAGATGGCCGCAGCTCTCGACCAGTCTCTGGCCTTAGTGGACAACAACTTTGGGCAGCTCATGGCACTGGCCCTGCAGTTCATCGCGCGGATGCCGGAAGTCCAGTCCATTCTGGTCGGCACCAAAAATCCCATGCATCTTGAGCAAGCCGTCCGTGCCGCGGAACTTCCCCTGCCGGATGGGCTCATAGCCGAAGCCGCGCGCCTCACTGGCGATACGTGGCCCTCCACAGCGCCCTAATCGCTTCCTGAGGGGCCAGGCTCTTGGCTGAGCCGGCGGCTGTCGCCGCCAAAGCGCCCGCGCAGCAGCCGAGAGTGCAGGCATCCAGAGGGTTTGAGCCCGACGCCAGCGCCGCAACCAGTGCGCCGTTGAACGCGTCCCCGGCGGCCGTGGGATCCACCGCCTCCACGGATGGCGGGGGGATCTGCCGCCCGGGCTTGCCCCGCTCCTGAAACCATACCCCCTCGGCCCCCAGGGTGACGATCAGCATGGACAGGCCCGAATACGCCTCCCACACTCTTTCCACCTGCTCTCTTAGTCCCCCGCAGGCCACATCGCTCAGAACGCGCAGCTCCTCCGCATTGGGAGTGAGCACGTCAGCTTGGCGCAGCAACTCCGGGGTCATGCTCCCTGCGGGCGCCGGGTCGCAAATCACCGTGCCATGCTGCTGGTGCATCAGCTCGGCCGCCCTTGCCGAGGCCTCCGCAGGAATTTCCCCCTGCACCAGCAGCCACCGGGAATCTTTCCATAAGGGATGGCTCGCGGCGATATCAGCGGGGGTGACCTGCGCATTGGCCCCGGGCACATGCAGGATATATTGGTTCGAGCCTTCGATAATCGGCACGGCGCACGACGTCGGCGCGTCCGCCGTACCCACCCCTGCGGCGCTGAACTGGAAGCGGGCGAGCTCTGCGCGCGCCCAGTCGCCCAGGGCATCCTGGCCAACCTTCCCCACCAATGCCGGCTGGGCGCCGCACAGCAATGCCTGCAGCCCCTGATTGACTGCCTTGCCCCCCAAGTTAAGTCCGGGTGAGCGCACTTTCAGCGTCTCTCCAGAAATGGCCGGACGCGGCAAAATCAGCGGCAAGTCGACGACAATGCTTCCGATGACGGCGATGACTGGTGTCATGGCTTCGCTCTTCTTTCTCCTAGGTATTTCGTCCGGCCGCCTGCCACGGTATCATAAAGCATAGATGTCAAGGAGGCTTGGAACGTTGCTGTATAGTCAACAGTATCGAATCTGGGATTTTTGGGCAACCAGCGCGGGCCCCACCCATCACCTGTTCTATCTCAAGGCCCCGCGCACGGGCCCAGCTCAATCCCGCCACAACATGGCGGTGATCGGCCATGCGGTCTCGGACGACTGGGAGCACTGGGAAATACAGGCCGATGCCCTGCACCCGAGCCTTTCCCCGGCTTGGGACGACCTGTCTTTGTGGACAGGCAGCGTGATCCCTTTTGGCCCAGACTGGATGATGTTCTATACTGGGCGGGACCAGCTTACCCGCACCCAAAATCTGGGAGTGGCGCTATCCCGTGACTTGTTTTCCTGGCAGCGTTTGACATCCCAGCCCATTGCGCAGCCGGACGCACAGTGGTATGTCACGGCGCCAGAAGAAGAGCCCGACACCTTTACCTGGCGCGACCCTTATGCACTTGAGGATCCGGCCAGCGGTTTGTACTATTTATTCATCTCTGCCCATGACCGCCGCCAGCCTTCCGGATATTCCGGAGCCATTGCGGCCGCCGTGTCCCCTGACTTGCGGCACTGGTCCGTACTGCCCCCGGTGCTGAGTCCCGGGTGGTTCCGCGACATGGAAGTGCCCACGGTCATTCACCGACAGGGCCAGTGGTACCTGTACTGTTCCGTGAAGTCGGACTGGTACAGTCCGGATGCTCCTTATACGGAGCGCCGCACGGGCATCTTGTGCTTCCAGTCACCCCATCTTCTCGGCCCCTACCAGCCGGTGTGGCAGCCGGAGGAATGCTCTCCGGCTCTATGGTACGCGGCACGCCCTGTCTATGACGAAATCCGGGGTTTTTTCCTGATGGGGTGGCGAATGGGCTCTGAGGAAGGGCATGGGGAGAGCCCCTCTCCCTACGGCATTGATAACCCTGTGCCTTTGTGCCTGCCTCCCGGCACAAAAGGATAGCGCTATCCTTTTGTGCCGGTGGTGGCAATCCCTTCAATAATAGCCCGCTGACCCATCAGATACAGAACAAACACGGGGATGCTGATAAACACGGTGGCTGCCATCAGCAAATTATAAACCGTGGCAAACTCCCCCTGAAACGCTACCAGACCCAGTTGCACCGTGTACATAGACTTGGTTTCAGTGAAGAGAAAAGGCAGGTAAAAGGAATTCCACTCCGCAATGAATGTGAGCAGACTCAAAGTCACCGTGGCTGGCTTCGCGAGGGGCCAGTACACCCTCCACAGAACCTGCCAGGGATTGGCGCCGTCCAGCATGGCCGCCTCCTCAAACGACTCCGGGATGGTCAGAAAGAACTGCCGGTAAAGAAAGATTCCAAAAGCATTGACCGCCGTAGGCACGATCAAAGCCCCAAAGGTATTAATCCAGTGCAGGTTGGCCATCAGCACAAAGATTGGCAGGGCAATCACCTGAAAGGGAATGATCAGGGTCGCGACAAATCCGATAAACAGGGCCTGGCGACCCGGAAACCGCATTCTGGCCAGCGCAAATCCCGCCATGGATGAAGTGATGACCTGACTGGCGGTAACGGCCACCGCCATAATCAGCGTATTGAGCACCTGCCGGGCAAAATTGGTATAGGCCCAGGCATCGCGGTAGTTGGCCCAGCGCGGATGCAGGGGAAACAGTGGAATCGATCCCGTAGCAATCGCCGTATTCGAGCTGAGCGACCCCACGATTATCCAGTAAAAAGGAAACCCGAATACCACAATCGCGATCACCATATACGGCACGTACCGCCAGAACTCGGCAGGCCGCCTTCTTTTTGGGGAAACCGGTGCCTTGGGAGCCGGGGTGGCTTCAACCATCGTTTTGATGCTCCTCCCATTATGTCTGTGCACGCTAGGTCACGAGGCCCTGAACGACTCTTTCGTAAAGTAGCGCACCATGCCAACGGTCAATGCCAGCACGACAATAAGCAGCAGGGCCGAAGCGGCGGCTGCCTGGCCCCAGGAATTCTGCACAAACGCTAGATTCCAGATATAGTACACCAATGTCGTCGTGGAGTTGACAGGCCCTCCGTTGGTCATGACATAGATTGCAGAAAATGCACGGAAGCTGAAGATCAGATTGATTATCACCACGAAGAACGTGCTCTCCGCCAGCAGGGGCCACGTAATCGTCCGGAACTGGGTCCATCCGTCCTGCAGGCCATCGATGGCGCCCGCTTCATAAATTTCGCGGGGTATCGTCTGCAGCCCGGCCAGATAGAGCACCATGTTATACCCAGCCATTTTCCAAGTATACATGGCGATAACATAGAGCAAGGCATAAGAGGGATTGTCCACCAGGTTTCCCGGGTGAAAACCTAAAAATCCCATCAGGTGGTCGAACAGCCCTCCTGAACTGCCCATCCAGACCCAGGCCAGGCCTGCCGAGACAAAGGACACCAGATAGGGGGCGAAACTGACACCCCGCAGGAAACTGCGGAACGGCAGGCGCCGATTTGCCAAGAGGGCCAGCGCCAGCCCAATCGCGATGCTCGGCACCACCGTACCCACGACGAAAATTGCGGTGTTGCGGATGACCAGTCCGAAGATGGGCTGTTTGAACAGATGCCGGAACTCGGCCAGCCCCGTGAAAGGTTTCACGGGGGACAGGCCGTTCCAGTGATGCATGCTGAGCCACAGGATATATGCCATCGGGTAATAAAAAAACACCGCCGTGAGAACGACTGCGGGCGCCAGAAACAGCGCAGCCCACCACCGCAGCCGGCGCTGGCCTACCATACTCTCCCGACCTCCTCCTCAATGGCCATCTCAGGTGACTGGATCATGAGCTTGCATCCAGAGCCTGCTGGGCCTGGACCGAAGCCTGGTGCAGCGCAGCCGCCGCACTCATGCGGCCATAGAGAGTATTTTCGATGGCGTTGCCTATGTCGGCAGAGATTTGCGGGTAGGCCGGGATAGGCGGGCGCGCCTTGCCCACAGCCATCTCCTTGACAAAAACGTTGATGAATGGGTTCTTTTTCAAATAAGCCTGGTACTGGGCAGAATCCTGGGCGGTCTTGGACACTGGCAGATAGCCGCTGCCTGTGTCATATCCGATCTGAAAAGCGGGGGTCGTGACATATTTGGCGAACAGAAAAGCGGCTTTGTCCTGGGCTGGCGTGGTATTGAAAATAAACAAACTCTCCCCACCAATGTTTGTCGCCGCGACTTTGTCTTTGGGCAGCGGGAAGGCGCCGTAGCTGACGGCATGCTGCTGCTGCAGTGCGGCCACGTTCCACGGGCCATTGATGGTCATGGCCACTTTTCCGGACTCGAAGGCTCCGAGTTGGTAGGAATCATTGAGCGGCCCAAAGGTGGCGACGTGGTCCTTCATGAGCGTGTTCCAGTATTCCAGGGCTTTGATGCCAGCCGGACTGTCAAACGCGACCTTGGTCTGCGAAGAATTGAGCAGGTGGCCCCCAGCTTGCCAGAGCAGGGTCTCCCAAATCCAGACCGTCCATTCCTGGTTGCCTATCGGCATTTCAAAGCCGTAAGTGCCGTTGCTGGTCAGTTTCTTGGCATCTGCCAGAAACTGGGTCCATGTCGCGGGAGGCGTGGTAATCCCCGCCTTGGCAAACAGCTTTTTGTTGTAGTACACTCCCAAATCATTCGCATCGAAGGGCATCGTCCAGACCTTGCCATGGTATTCGCCCGTCTTCAATAGTCCCGGAAAGATGCTGGATGCTTGGAAGTTTGTGCTCTTGAAGTACTTCTGCGCTTCCACTATGGCGTCTGACGAGGCAAACTGCCCTGTGTAGGCGGGAGCAATCCACAAAAGATTCGGCGGATCATGCGCCGCCACAGAGCTTTCCAGCTTGGGAAGCTCGGAATCTGCAGCCCCATAATTCTGCATGGAGATGTGGATGCCCGGATGGGACTTCTCGAAGGCGGCGATCTGTTTTTGCAGGTAGGCCTCGGTCTGGGGAGACTGAATCCCTTCCTCGAAGGTCAAAGATACCGGACCTGTACTGCCTTTGGCTGCAGTCTGGCTTGTGCCGCAGCCTGCTAAAACCATCGAGCCCAGAGAAGCCATGGCGATAGGCGCAAGCCAGCGCGTTCGTTGTGTCATCTTGTGTTTCCCCTCCTTAGGATTTATGATGTCGGGCCGGACTCATCGTCCGGCAGCGGGTGACCGGCTGTGACAGGGTCAGTCCGTGCCACGAAGCGGCAAGGCAGAGTGGTCAGGAGCGGAACGTCGGTGTGGCGAATCCGCTGGAGAAGAAGGTCTGCCGCCGTGACGCCAATTTCGTGGGTGGGCTGAACGATAACCGAGAGCGGAGGCCTCACAAATGATGTCCAAGGCTCCTCGTCCATCGTGATCAAGACCGTCGAAGACAAAACCTCAGGATAGTGCTCCTGCAAGGTGACGACCAGTCCCATGGCCATAAGATTGTTGCCCACCAGCACCACAGACGGGCGCACCGGCTGCTCGCTAAGCCAGCGAGCGGCATGAACTCCCCCTTCATAGCGGGAATCTCCGTAAAATACCCAGTGTCTGTGCGGGCTGGCTGCCTGTTCAAATGCCTGCCCTCTCTCCAATGTCGTCGACAGTCCCTGCTTTCCGGCAATCAGGGCAAAGCGTTCATGCCCCCGGGCTTTAAAGAAATTAATGGCCTCACGGACAGCATCCTGACTATTCGTCACCACTGAGGGAATATTCACGGCAGTGAGGCGACGATCATAGCTGACAATGGGGACGGAAATTTCTTGATAAAATTCCGCATCCTCTAGACCGGACCGCACCGGGGCAAGCAGAATCCCGTCAACTCCTTTGGCGATAAGGTTTTGGATGGCTTCGGATTCGTGGCCGACATCTTCATCGGAGTGGCTGACAATGACGGTATAATTGGCTTCGCGAGCCCGGCTCTCCACCCCTCGGAATACGTGGGCAAAAAAGGAATTGGTCAGGTCTGCTGCGACAAATCCCACGGTTTTAAGGCTATTGGTGCGCAGCCCGCGTCCCAAGGCCGAAGGCACAAAATTTAGCTCCTTCATAGCCTGCACGACGAGCACCCGCGTCTGTCCCGACACCGCACGGGTGCCATTAATCACGTGAGACACCGTCGCCGTGGACACTCCCGCCCGTTTCGCCACATCACGAATTGTCGACAATACTTTTCCTCCTAGGTAATCGTTTACACGTAAACGATTACTGTTAGAATATAAGTAATAAAGCGGACAGTCAAGAAGGTTTAGGATAAATTTTGCCATGTGCTTGCAATCGCAGTGGGGATCTCAGGTCGTAGGCCCGTGGCTGGAACCGCAAACCCTCCGGGGCATGATTAAGCCCGGCCACGAACCGGCCGGGCACTTCGTGGCGCGCCGCCATTTCCCTTACATCTTCCCCGACAGGTCCTCCAGCAGGGTCAGCGCCCTGTGGTCCCAGCTGTGACCCGTCCGCACAGCGTCCGCAGCATTGACCCGGCACTGCCGGCGCGCGGGTTCCGAATCCAGAAGCTGTGTCAGGCCCGTGGCCAGGGCGTGGGCGTCATAGGGCGTGCGCAGGCCAATCTGGTAGCGTTCGACAAACTGGGCGGCCTCCGACTGGTCCGTGACCACGACGGGGATCTGGTAAGACAGGTAGTCCATGAGCTTCAGCGGCCAGGCCAGGCGGGTATACGCCGTATCGGGCCGGGGAATGACTGCCACATCGGCCCGCTGGTACCAGGGCACCAAGTCCGGGCCCGACGCCTCGGTCAGCTGAATATAGGCAGGCAGGGTGCCCTGAGGCCACTCCTGCCGCCGCATCACCAGCGCCAGTCTGGCATTGGGCCATGTCTGGTGCACAATCCGCATCGCGTCGATCAGCACGGCCACCCCGTCATACGCCCCTCCCGCACCCACGTACAGGATCCAGGGGTTCTGTCCTCTCTCCACCACATCGGGACGGGAAATATAGTGGGCCCCGGGCGGCAGCAGCCGCACCTCCTTGCGGGGCAGCAATTCTCCGAGTCCCATGGTAGGCACGTACAAAATGTCGGCGCAGCCCGCATAAGCCCGCAGGGTGACCTCGTAGAGCACTTTCAGGGCATGTCCTCTGGGGCCCTTGGTGGGATACAGGTCAGGGAACTTCTGGTAATAATCCCGCACAAAAATGGCCAGGGGCAGCCCCGCGCGCTTTACCCTCCACAAAAACCGCAGGTCAGTCCACGTGGCCGTAGAACTGGCGCTCTCTAGGTAGACCGCGTCCACTTGCTTTAGCATCCCGCGCTTCCATGCTTCTCGCAGCACGGGCCGCCTCTGGCGGCGCGTCCCGGTAATCAGGGTCACCGTCGCATGTCGGGCCAAGGCCTCCGCCATCCGGTACGTCCGGACTTTCGGGGCCCTGTCGAGCGAGTCAATCGGGTACTGCCCCAAAACCAGAATGTGTTTCACCGTCATCCTTCTGGGTGCGGCTGGAAATTTTTGAGCCACTCCTCCGCGATGCGCTGCCATGTGTAGTGGTCCTGCACAAAGTTCCGGCCCGCCTGTCCCATAGCCGCCCACAACACATCATCCATGTCGGCCATCTGGACAACGGCCGCGGCCAGCCCTGCGCCATCTTCAGGCTCCACCACCGTCCCGCCTCCCGCGGTTAGAATCAGCTCAGCCATCTCACCCTCGCCCACATAAATCACCGGCACCTGCGCCGACCAGGCCGGGAAGACCTTGGACGGCCGGGCTCCTTTAAATAAGGGGTGCTTGCGCAGCGGTACCACCACCCCCCTGGCGATTCCAAAATACTCGGGCATGTTCTCGACGGGCTGCAGTGCGTCGAACCACACGTTATCCAGCCCGGCTTCACGGACCTGGCGCGTGAGTTCTGCCTTCACCGGTCCTTCCCCCACCAGGAGAAAGGCGATATCCGTGCGGTCTTTGAGGCGTTTGGCCGCCTCTACGACAACCTCCAGCCCCTGGGCATATCCCATCGTGCCGGGGTAGAGAAAAACCTTCTTGTGGTGCGCGCCTAAGCGGTTGAGCAGAGCTTCACCGGGGGCGACCCGGGGAAATTTGGCCAGGTCCACGCCATTGGGGAAAAACAGCACCTTCTCCGGAGCAATCCGGCCGGTATCCCTCACGGCTTGCTGAATCCCCTCGGTCACCGTGGACACAAAGCCAGCGTGGGCGTACAGCGACAATTCCAAATTCTTAGTGAGCCCCACCAGGAGGGGATTCGTCACCAAACCCAATGCCACCGCAGATTCTGGCCAGAGGTCGGACACTGACAGAATATAAGGCACATGAAACAAACGGGAGTATAATCTTCCGGTGATCCCCAAAAACAGGGGGGGCGACTCAATTAAGAGGTAATCGGGACGCGGCAGCCTGCGCAGTCCCGAAAAACTTGTCACCACGAAGGAAAAATAGTTCAGCAGGCGCCACCAAAACCGCCGGTTGGGCGGGACACGCCAGATCCATGTGCGGATTACGGGAATGCCGCGGACAACCTCCGCCACCTGCATTCCCCGCCCCTGGCGGGACGACGCGCCCAAATGGTGGGACATTGCGGCGACGACCGAGACCTGGTGGCCCTTGCGTGTGAGTTCTTGAGCCATGGCTTCCAATCTGAGTGAGGCGGCGCCGGGCTCAGGCGGGTAGTACTGCGTTAAGAACACAAAGTGCAATGCGCGCTCTGCCAAAACGATATCTCCCCCGCCCTCTAATTTGCTCTGTCCATCATACCTGATCAGAACCTATTCTCCCATTAAAGCATGCCCGCCTGAAAATTCCATGAGAACGCAAAACACCCAACAACTGGGTACTGCCCTGCTGTTGGGTATTTCGCGCCGGCAAGAAACTGGCTGGGCGCCGTCGGTGACTGGGTGCGCGGGTTCTTTTCTGTTAGATTACTTGGTCAGAAGATATCCCACATAATCCAGCAGTTCCTGAGCGCAGTGGTCACAGTAGTCCATATCCTCGACCAAGCGGCGCTTGACCTCCATCACCCGGTTTTTCTGCTGGTCGTTCAGCACCTTGGTGGAGGTCGTCACCTTCACCAGGTTGGCCACGTCGGCAAACAATTTCTTCTCGATCGCCTCTTTCATCTTGGGATGGGAATCCCAGCTCAGAGACTGGCCCCGCCGGGCCATAGCTCCAGACTTGTTGACCATTTCCTGGCGGAAGGCGGTCGCCGCCGCGTCGCTGATTCCCAGCGCCTTTTCCAAGTCCTGCAGCGCCTTTTCATTGGGCTCCACCTCGTCTCCGGTCACCGGGTCTTTGACGGTGGTGTGCATGATCCGCGCTTCCGCATGTTCCAGGTAGTTGTCATAAAGGAGCTGGGCCGCATCCTGAAAAGAATCCACAAATGCCCGCTGGATCTCGTTTTTCGCCGCCTCGTCGTAAAGCTCGTGAGTGGCCTTGAGCGCTTCGAGCAGCTCCTGGTTCTTCACCTGGGTAATGTGCTGCTCGAAGCTCTCCCGTATGGCCCGCAGCATCGCCGTCGGAGTCACACAGACATCCTTGTCGCTCGCCATCGCATAGGACAGTGCGTCGAGAATATGGCGGGGGGAGATGCCCTGAAATCCTTCTCCCTGTTTGCGGGCAAGCTCGCGCACCCGGTTAATCTCCCGCTGCTGCACATCAGGCAGTTCCTTGCCGTCGTAAAGGGTCAGCTTTTCCTTCACGGAGAATTTGGCATCCTTGCCCAGACGGGTGCCCACGCCGAACATAGCGGCCACCTTCAGTGTGTTGGGGGCAATATGCTTCCCCAGGTCCGAACCCGTCAGGTTCATCATCTTCTGGTAGGTGCGGACTTCCTGGCTCACCGTCAGATTGTATGGCACTTTAATCAAGAGCACCCGGTTGTGCAGGGCCTCATAAGCCTTGTTGCTGACGAACCGCTCGAACTCATTTTCGTTGGTATGGGCGATAATCGCCTCGTCCGCATCGAACAGGCCGAACCGGCCGACCTTGATCTTGCGCTCCTGAGCCAGCGTCAAGAGCCCGTGCAGGAAATCCGGCTGGGCTTTGAGCATTTCAATAAACTCCATAATGCCCCGGTTGGCGGCATTGAACGCCCCGTCAAACCGGTAGGCGCGGGGGTCGGACTCGGATCCGTAGCGGGAGATTGTGGACAGGTCCATGGACCCCACCAGTTCGCTGATATCCTGCACCTTGCTGTCAGAGGGGGCAAAGGTGCCGATGCCAATCCGGCGGGACTCGGAAATCAGGACGCGCTTGACGGGCACCTCCTGCAGCCGCCCCTGATATTCGTGGTCCACCACCCACTGGCAGTAGGGGCACAGATCTCCTTCAATGCTGACGCCTGTAGCCTGCATAAACTCCCGGCGGGCGGATTCTGGCAGCAGGTGCAGGGGCTCCTCCTGCTGGGGGCAGAAGCTCACCGCGAACAGCGCCCCCTCATCGGTCCGCGAGTATTCTTCCATGCCTTTTTTGAGGATGGCGGTGATGGTGGACTTGCCGGTGCCAGGACTTCCCATCATCAGGAGAATCCGCCGGCGGATGTCCATGCCCCGGGCCGCCGCCGCAAAATACTCCACAATTTCGCTGAGGGTCTCGTCGATCCCAAACAGTTCCTGGCTGAAGAACAGATACCGCGGTATTTCCTGATTCTCCAGCTTTTCGGTTCCGTGGGACATAATCATGCGGTAAATGCGGGCATGAGCCAGATCAGCGATGGAAGGGGTTTCTTGAACCTTTTGAAGGTAATCGGCAAAGGTCCCTTCCCAGGTCCAAGCACCTGCTGGAGGCTGGTGCAGGCTGAGCCAGCCGGTATCAAATTGTGCCACGTCAGTCCCTCCTTCTCCAATCCGCTTCGTTGCCGTACCAGATTTTGTGCACGCTGGTCAGCATCACATCCCCACCCCACAGATAGGCAATGGCATTGAGCACATCCTGGGTATACTCTTTGTGCAGTGCCTTCTCTCCGTGGTAAATCAGGTCCATCCGGTGATTTTGGGCATCAATCTGCTCCACGTAGATTTCTGGGCTGTCGGGCATGAAAGCCTTCTGCACATCGCGCACCAAGTCCTCCACAGGGTAGTACTCCATGCCCTGGGAAGGGTCGTTGGCGTCACGCGGCCGCTCCAGGGGCCAGACATTGCGGTTCTGCGCGAGGCGCGCCAACTCCGGCGTAATCCACTGGCTCACCCACTGCTGGTCGTTCAGGTCCTCCACAATCTCAAAGCACGTGTCCATTCCGTGCATTTCCGCGATAAGCTCCCACAAGGTCCACCCGAAATAATAGGGATTAAAGAAATGATGGCTCTGGGTGACCATGGCGTGCATGCGCATAGCCTCAATGTGGTCCTGGTCATCCCATAAAGAAAATTCCCGAGTCAGCCTCACATGCCAGAAAGTGGCCCAGCCTTCGTTCATGTACTTGGTCTGGGCCTGCGGCTGGAAATAGAGCATTTCCTCCCGCATCATGCGCAAAGCCATGCGCTCCTCATCGCCAAGATGGCCATAATCCGCCACAATCGCCAGCACATCGCGGGTCCATGGCCACATTTTGTAGCGCGGGCTGTAGCTGCTGTCATCCTCCGAGTCTGGTGAAGGCGAGTCGTACAGCTCCCGGACCCACTCAAACGATTGCCGGAGGTCCTTGGGCGGCTCCGGAGCCGTCAGCAGCTCGGGAGCCCGGTAATAGGGGTCCACCAACTGGCTCAGTGTATGGGCCGCATCCATCAATTTCTCGACCCGCGAAAAACTGCGCTGCCGGTGCAGTTTTTCCAGCCACTCCGCGTGCTCCCGAAACCAGATCCCGATATTGGGGCGCCGGACCGCACTGAGATAGCGGTTGCGGGCGAAAAAGTCCGTGTGTCCCAACACATGGCCGATGACAAGCACGTTATAGGCATCAGCATTTTTGTCCAGCAGGTAAGCCAGAGCCGGATCTCCATTCACCACCAGTTCGTAAATCCGGCCCATCCCCTGCTCGTCACGCTGCTTGGCAATCCAGTAGCGCTCGCCGTGAGTCCAATGGCGGTAGCGGCCCGGCACAAAATATGAGGACAAGGTGTAAATGTCTTCGTCGGACACCATGTGAAATTCGGTCGCAAGAGGCTGAAGCCCGTGCGCGTGCACCAGCTGATCCATCTCTCTGACCCAGTCTCCAAGAGTTCCGTGGACCATTGAAATCACCTCCAGGTCCTGCAGACGGTAACAGAAGCGCCTTATTGCAGCCGATTTTGCTCATCAATCACAGTGCGGATAGCCGGGAGAATGTGGTCCTTGTTGTCGATTTTGGCCATTCTCATGGCGGGGTGAAAGTGCCCCTGAAATTCTGCGCTCTTGCGGAACAGAGACCACAGGGGAGAGACCCCTTTATGGCCTTCCACCTCAAAGTAACCCAGAATCGAGGACGTCGACAAAATGGCCTGGATGGTATCAATCAGGTCACGGCCGTAATCGGACCAGATGTCGCCATCAGAGAAGTGAAGGAGGTACCGGTTCCAGTCTTGATGCGGAAATTCATCGTCCCACAACTGCAAAATAGTCTGGTAGGTTGAGAGAATAGCGGTGCCACCGGTAATTTCCCGGTTGAAAAAGTCCTTTTCGTCCACGGCGACAGGCGTCGTCGTATGCAAAAAATACCGGATCTCCGCATGCTGGTATTGCCTGCGTATCCACTGCACCAGCCACCAGGCTGCCGACTTGGACAGGTAGCGCTTCGACTCATCCATCGACCCTGACGCGTCCCTGACCAGGGTCACGACCGCCGAGGTGATGGGCTTGGGATAGGTTTTCCAGCTGCGGTAGCGCAGGTCGTCTTCTTTGAGGTAGTCACGCCCCGCTTTAGCGGCCTCATAGAGGCTCCGGCGCTTGTCGATATTGGACCACGGTCCGTGCGTGGACAGATCGTCGTAGCGGTCCTCCTCCCCATGCAGCAGGCCCCGCGGCTTGTCTTCCAGTCGCGGCAACTTGAGGTCATCCAGCAGCATATCCATAATTTCTTCCGTCGTCAGTTCAATCCAGACCACATCGTCCCCGCCATCATCACCAGGCCCCATTCCTTTGCCCTGGCCTGAGTCCTTCGGTGGCTGGTAGCGAAAATCCGGCTCTTCAAGTTTTCTGACCGCAATACGGATACGCTGTTCGGGAGCGCTGCCCATGACCGCCTCTTGCGTGATCAACTCCGGCAACTTGGCCTTGATAGCCTGATTGAGCTTGCGTAAATACCACTGGCGATCCAGTTCGCCTTTCTGATCATAAAGATTCATGGTCATCCCTCCGTTCACGAGAACAGAAACAGAGACCGGCAGAGTAGTGGATAGAGGCAATCGTTGAGGGAAGGTGCTACAGGTTGTGTTCAGTATACCATACTATTAATAATTCCGACAGTTCGAATCCTCGCAATTCAGCGTCCGGCCCAAAGATTGATTCTCACCGCTATGGCTAGTCTCTGCCACGCCTGCGGATTGCACCCCTCATTTCAGTATATCCGACCCCGGGCTTGGATTAGAATGCTCCTCTCCATGATAAATCCCGGACTATTTTCGACACAGACCGGCCTCAAACAGGCACATCCGCAGGGCGCAGTGCATACGGTGCTCTAGGACTGATCCTGAGACTTATACAGTGGCTGGGATCCACTCGCCACGGGGGAGGTTTAAGCTGCTTGCTGTCAATCTATGATGATCTCTCATAATATGTTATAATATAATTAGGTGATTGTATTAT
>DAHWJO010000083.1:0-14389 GCA_027344105.1 Sulfobacillus sp. | reverse complement strand
GCAGATGGGGTTGGACGATCCATCCTGTCAACACATTGTCGTCGTGGGCGACGGAGCGCACTGGATTTGGGAACAGAGCGCGACCCAGTTACCCGCAGCGGGCAAGGACCGGGTGGAAATTCTCGATTTTTATCACGCCAGTCAACATATTTCGGGGGTGGCGAAGATCGTCTGGCCGCAGGATGATGCCACCCAAAAAGCGTGGGTGGCGGACGTGTTACATCGGCTCCGCCATGAAGGGGGCGAGATTCTTGAAGAGGTCTGGGCCGCCTTGCCGCCGTTACCGGCGGCAGACCAAGCAAAGGTTGCCGGAGCGCAGGAATACTTTGCCTACCATCGCGGGCGTCTGGATTATCCGCGCTATCGAGCCCAAGGATTTCCCATCGGTTCGGGAATCATTGAGAGTGCGTGTAAGTCGGTGCTCAAGCAACGCGAAAGCGGCAGTGGTATGCGCTGGACGGAAGCCGGTGCGCAGGCCATTGCCACCCTCCGCGCGATTCATCGCTCGGGTCGGTGGCACGACTTCTTGGATCAGGACCCATGGTCCCAATTGGTGCCGCTGTCGAGACGTATAGCCGCGTGATCACAATTTTGAGGTGGACCCGAAACGAATGAATAATGGGGTATCCGGATTTTGTGATGGAGCAATTGCTTTCTATCTTGAACAACGATAGGACGTTTCGTGTTGATGAAAGGTTATTTCTCAATGCACAAAATCCTTGACACTCCCGTTGATCGCGGAGAAAACTAATGTACGAGCCCTCCGGCCCTTGGTCATATCTAATCAATTGAAAATACGGAACTATAGGGACAGAGCCGGAGCAGATGCACGCCTTATATGGACGACCGATGCGGAGACCTCAAGGCATACGGCAAGAGATCTATCAAACAATTTGCACAAGCAATTCGGTACTATCCGAACATCGACATCTACGTCGTTTAAGTGTCTTCGCATTGGACTTAGTATAAGTAGCTCGTATTTAGAGCGCGGAATCGACGGATACTGGCATTCAACTTTTTCAGAGACCGCGGCGTCGCACGGGAAGCAATGTCGAGTGCTTTAATAACCAGGGCGACCCGGAGGGTATCGTCCTCTAGCCCAGAAAGTGCATTCAGTACTTCGTCGAAGCGTTGAACCGCTGTGTCTGCGTCGTCGACAGATAGGGCCATCTCGGCGTGTAAAATTCGCGCGGTAAACCATCCACGGCACCAATGGTCGCCCAGCAAATCATAGGCCCGGTGAAGATATTGACGGCTGTCCTCCACGCGCCCTTGTTTCCAGGCTATTTCGGCCTGGGTGCCGGCCAATTCCCCCCATTGGTAAGCCTCACCCACTCCGTACCATTGCGGAGCTTCTTGGAGCCATCGCCCGGCTGCTTCCCAGTCTTCCATCATCGCGGCGGTATAGAGGCAATTGTTGAGAGCGGCGATGACGTGGTCCATTTGGCCGACATGGCCGCCATAAAATGTGTAGGCGGCTTCAAAACACCCCATAGCTTCCAGATATTGCCCTCGGGCCAATGCCACGTTGCCTAATCCCATATTAATGTGGGCGCGCAGTTCCACTTGGGAAATTTTTGACTGCAAGGTTTGCCAATGGTGAGCGGCTTCCTCGTACCGGCCTAAGTTCCACAGGGCGACTCCGACGTTATATGCCGAGCGTTCCCATGACGGCCCTACAGCGGGCAGGGTGATCACTGCTTCCAGTATCGGTAATGCCTCCTGGGGTTGATTCCGGAGCAATAACCAACGGCCCAAATTGCCACACGCCTCGATTTCGATTTCTGTCCAATGGTGTTCGTGCGCGCGTTGGGAGAGGAGACGGCAGAGAAAGATGGCGCGTCGTTCATGACCGTGTCGCCAGTCCATCATGGCCAAGGCCAACAGCAGTTCAGCCGATACTTGCGGGTATCGGGACGCCTGGCGTAGCAACCTGAGCCAGTTCCGTCGGACACAGCGATACGGCGGATCCGGCCGTGCCAGCAAGCGAGTCCCCACCTCTAATGCCTGTCGAGGCTCCGTGGCTCGGTCCAAATAGAGTTCGTCCCACACCCCCGTGGGCAATTCCAGGCCTTGACTAATCGCGTCTAGGATCGAAACCGATGGGCACATACGATCGTGTTCAATCGCGTTAATGGTGGATGCCGAGACAAAACGGTGCACGGCAATCATTTTCCTATGGCGAGCGGTCCGCGCCGTGCGAATCGCCTCGCCTAGTGTCACTTCCTCCTCCACTTGGGCCCCCCCTTCTTTCGGCGGATATGCGGAAATGCATTTTTTGTATTTCTGCTGGTCTGACCTCGCTGGCACACTATACGGTTGCCCTCTTGCGGCAGCGGCCCCTTCCTCTTAATTTTATAGCTGTCAAGCAATAGCGGCAATTGACACAACAATTCTCAAGGAGGAAGTCGGAAATGACTACGCAATACATTCGTCGAATGGGACGACTCGTGGTGATGACCCTCGCACTGCTAACGGTGTTGACGTTTGGTTTAACGCATAGACCCCTTGGGCATTTGGCGGCACCGTCTGCCGTGACCGTGGCGAGTAGCAGCACCACGGGGGCACCCGATACGGGGTCAGGCCCGCCCATCGCGTAAGCGGTACCAGGAGGAAGAGAACATGAAGCGTCATCCAATGCGACTACCCGATCCCCATTCCATCAATTCCTTACCCCTACGCACCGCGATGGGATTACCCACCGAATACGTGGCCGGGCAATTGAACGACAACCTGCCGCTAGCGGATAGCCGTGGGTTGTTAGGCGAGCCGGGCGACGCTTTGTCGCATCTTATCCGCGAGGGATATCCCCCGCCCCTGCGATATCTGGCGGGAACAGTCCTAGCCTTAGCTGGGGATCCGCGAATACAACCGCTAAATCCCAAGATGTTACCGGTGCCCGGCGGACTTTTACGTATGGGCACCGAGGCCTCCGAGGTCGACCGCGTATTGGCACGGTTCAACGACTTAAATTTGGCGCGTCAATGGATTGAAAAAGAGGTCCCGACATGGACTGTGTCCATCGCCCCGTTTCGGTTGGGCCGATATCCGGTCACGAATCTGGAATACGTAGCCTTTCTCCAAGATTGCCCCGAGGCTGCACTGCCGACAAGCTGGGCCTTTGGACAGATGCCCCCCGAACACGCCAATCATCCGGTGTATTCGGTCCCTCTCGAAGCCGCCCACCAATATGTGGCATGGTTGTCTCAGAAGACATCGCGGCCCTTTCGACTGCCGACAGAAGCTGAGTGGGAATGGGCAGCCTCCGGGGGAGATGATCGGGAGTACCCGTGGGGGAGCGCGTGGGCGGAAGACTGCGCCAATACGGCGGAATCTCGTTGCTGGATGACCACGCCCGTCGGCATGTTTCCCAAGGGAGCAGGACCCTTTGGGCATCTGGATTTGGCCGGCAATGTGGAGGAGCTCGTAGACACGTACTATGGTCCGTATCCAGGGGGGCGTTGGATCGATGACGATCTCGCGTCATCGGGGCCTTATCCCATGACCCGCGGGGGGAGCTTTACCCGCTTTCGGGATCTGGGGCGGTGCAAACGTCGTCATGGTTACCTGGATCATCCGCTCTACGCCATTGGGTTTCGGATTGCTGAGGACATGACCGACTGAAAGATTGGAGGAGGATGTACCATGGAACTCTTACATGAGAGCGTCCGCATTCATCGCGGACCAGTGACAACAGCTATGCCGGTCCCCCATAGTTCTCTCATTGTGACGGCTGGGTATGATGGGGCCGTTGGGCTTTTTTCTCGGCATGGTATCGAATTGCTGGGATATCACGATCACTTGGTCAACCGCGTGGTCACGGATCCTACCGGGACATGGGCTGGGTCTTGTTCGTCGGATTACACGATCAAGATTTGGAATATCCCCGAGCGTCGATTGGTCCAGACCTTGCGGGGGCATAGCGATGATGTGGAAGACTTCGTCTTTATTGACCACGAATTGGCCGTGTCGGCCTCGCGCGATCGGCGCCTGTTGATGTGGCACTGGCCGTCTGGTCATATCGAGCGGATCCTCTTAGGGCACGACCGTGACGTATTAGCGGTCGCGGCTGATAACCAACACATCTACTCGACCGGTGATGATCGGACGTTGCGCGTTTGGGATCGCAATACCGGCACACTTCTCACGCAATGGGGACCCTTTGAAGCGGAGACGGATACCTGCGCGCTGGATGTCCCTCGTAACCGCATTGTGTTAGGGTGTGATGATGGTTATATTCGGATATTTAGTCTCAATACGGGCGCGTCGTTGGCATCCTGGTCGGCCCATCAGTCTGGGATCAAACGCGTCGCCGTCAATTCGGACGGGCGCCTTCTATCGGCGGGCTATGACCAACGCGTGATCATTTGGAACATGGATAGCCAGGTTCCCCAGGTTATCCTTGATCCGCATTCGGCGTGTTGGGAACGGTCGCTGAACTGGACTTTCGATGGCTCTGGAGTGGTTGCCGGTACGTTTGATGGCACCGTCGTTCAATGGGATGCCCAAAGTGGCGCGCAGATCGTGGAACTCGGTGCACAGCCTGCCGGGCCGGATCACATCTGTTGGAACGAAGCCGCCGCGGCCGAAGATGGCACGATTGCCCTCGTAAGTGACGATGGGCGGGTTCGGGCGGGACACATTGACATGGACCCCGCTAGCTGGCTCACGATGGAACCGCCCAGTGGACGTGTTCTGATGAACGCGGTGGCCTACGATCCTCATCACGCTCGCATTCTCGCTGGAGCTCATAACCACGTCCTGCACCAATTACGCGTGTCCGTGACGGGGCTTCGCTTTGAAACATCCTACGCCCTTGGCCTCGGCCCGATTAACACAATTCGCTTTACGTCCCATGGTGAAGGGGCCTGGATTGGTACCTATAGCGGTACGCTCGTGCACTGGTCTCCGGATACGCTCGCCGTTATCGGCGCATATGCCCTCCATGACGGGGCTATCAAAGCACTCCGGCTATTAGCGGACCGCCATGAGGGGGTGAGTTGCTCAGCAGCGGGAGAGGTGCTTGCGTGGGATTGGTCCGGACACCGTGTCCGGCATTTCGGCGGGCACACGGCGATCGTCAACGATCTGGACGTGTCCTCGGATGGACGCTGGCTCGTCACCATCGGACGCGACTTCATCTTGCGACTCTATGAATATCAAACCGGCCGACTCATGACGGCTGTTGATTTAGGGAGGCGTTCACCCAAATCGGTTCTATTGGTCAACGAACACGAAGCGTTGGTGGGCGATTATTGGGGATATTTACTGCACGTCAATCTGGATAGTGGCCAGATCGCGTCACAGCGTATTGCCACCAATGGCTTAAGTAGCTTATCCCTCGTCCAAACTCGCGTTTTAGCGACATCGTATGACGGCAGCTTGGTGGTAACCGATACCGCTGGCCTATCCGTCCGTTCTCTGGCCCCATCGGGACAGCGCTTCGCGGAGCGGGCCGCTAAGGAGGTTTCCTGATGATCAACATCAATCAGAACATCCCGGAATATTTGGAGCAACGGACTAGACTGCTCGCACGTGCCGAAGGCATTCCACCCCTACAGATATTTGGACCGGTCATGCTCCCTCTCACCACGCTGAAGGGTACGATTCAAGCACAGTGGTACGTCTGGCAGTTATCCCCGGAAGAATTAGAAAATCCCCTGAGTATGCCTCCTTGTGGCTCCGCACTCGTCATCGGCGATCTCCAGCGAAGAAGCTCCCTTCCCTTAGTCCGCATGCACAGCGTCTGTGTCACGGGCGATGTGTTTCATAGTGAACGGTGTGACTGTGGGGACCAACTGAATCGGGCTATTCAGCAACTTGTCCAACATGGCACCGGTGTTCTCCTCTACCTGGGCGACCAGGAAGGGAGGGGGATTGGCTTATACCGCAAAGCCATGGCCTATGCGCTACAACAGGAATTTGGACTCGACACCCTCGATGCCAACTTGGCCTTAGGTCAACCGGCCGACGCCCGGTCCTATCGCGACGCCGCAGTTGTTTTGCGGTTTCTTTGTGATCGACCGATTATTTTACTGACGAACAATCCCCTGAAACCAGAATCTTTGGAGGCCGAAGGTATTTCCATTCGCAGTGTTCGCCCCCTTTGGGCTTCGATTACCCCGCACAATCGTGCCTATCTCAACACCAAGGTTCAACGTTTCGGACATACGCCCGGGGAGGAGATAATGTGACGTGGGAAGAAAACGGCGCTCTTACCTGGTCGGAAGCACAACTTAAGGAGCTACCTCAATACATGACCACCACGGTTGCTCTTATCACCAGCGGGGCAGCCAACGATTACAATGTGATGGCAGCTGAGTGGACGTATCTGGTAGCGCGTCGTCCGCCTCACCTTGCGGTGTGTATTCAGGAGGCTAATGTTACCGGTGATCTCGTGGCAGAGAGTTTGGAATTCGGGGCCACGCTATTAACCGATTCCCAAACCGCGTTGGCCGACCTCGCCGGTCACTTTAGTAAAACTGAGATCACTAAGAGAACCTCGGCACTCTTTACGCCTGCCCCAAGTCGTTTCATTGAACCCCCGGTCATTGCCGGAGGCCTTGCGACCTTCGAATGCCGCGTAACCCGCATTGTCCCGTTACCAGGGTACCGCCTCTTCATCGGCGAAGTGCTAGCCGCCAAGACGGACCCAAGCCAATTCTTGCGCCCGTTAATCAAGCATGGGGGCATGTACCATTTGGGCCAGCCGACTTTAACGAGTCAGCTGGCTATTGCCGCCGACATCACTCAGGGAACGACAGGGGCAATCGTCCGCATCGGTGGTCGGGTTCCACACCAAATGGTCGGAATTAATCATATCCGAATATGGATTGACTACATCGAGTCCCCCCCGGATGGCCCGTTTGACGTCCCCGTCGATTCCCGCGGTTACTACTATCACGTTCTCGAAATTGTCTCCACGTCTCATGTCAAGGCAGTTCGGGGACAAGTTGGCTCTGAAAGTGGCTCCGCGCTTGTAACTCCCGTGTAACCCCATAGCTCATACTACCCCCATTTAACTCAATTCCTAAAAGGAGGACTTTTACGATGAGAAATCCGACGCAGGTCCTTGAGGCATTTAGCCAACAGGTCGGGGACACCCCCATGCATCGCATAACGAACGGAAGTGCTAGTGGGACAATTTGGGCCAAATGTGAGTGGCATAATCCCACCGGCTCCGTCAAAGACCGAGCTGCGGTTGCTATGGTATCGGAGGTTTTGCGCCAATACGACGATTTGGCTAGTTTACACATCCTAGAATACAGCGGTGGGAATCTCGGCCTATCTTTGGCAACCATTTGCCACATGATGGGAGTCAAACTAACGCTCGTACTCAGTGCAAGTTCCCCCTTGAGCCTTCTGAATAAGCTCCATGCTTTAGGAGCACAGGTGGAACTAGTTGATGTTTCGGAAGGATTCGGTGGCGTCATACAACATGCCATCACAATGGCCAAGGACAATTCTGATTACACGTTTTTATACCAACATCGAAATCCTGCCAATGTCAGGGCACACACCGACGGTACTGGAGCCGAAATCCTTAAGCAAATGTCCGGCCGACGTATTGATGCATGGATTGCAGCCGCGGGAAGTGGTGGAACGCTGGCGGGGGTTTATGACGCGCTTTCCCGGGTTTTCCCTGACGTGGCATTGCATATGGTGATGCCGACCGAAATGCCATACGGAACCCCCGTCCCCGCAAATCCCAAAAAACGGTTTGCCGGGTCCGGCGGTCTTGGAAAAGGAATTAAGCAGCACTTTCTAGAGGTCCGTGAACCCCATATAACTAGCGAGTGGAATTTTTCCTACGAAGAGACCTTGCACACCATGCAAATTTTCTTAGAGGAAACCGGTATTCGAATCGGCACTTCAGCCGCGGCCAACCTATTAGCTGCGCAAAAGGTAGCTACCCAACTTGGGCCGCAGGCTAACGTGGTCACCATTTTCCCCGATCGGGGCTCTCCAGAGGAGTGGGCTGACGCCAATGCGTTAACTCTCGATGACGTGCGCCCAGTGATACGGGAGATATAATGCCGGCAGCCAGTTGACTTTTATATTATGGGTCGTTCACCGTAGCCGCCATCCTACACCGTCTCGGTCTTGTGAATGCTCCTCGTACGTCTTAACGTTGTAGGTGAAATCAAGGAAGGGAGGCAAACACACATGAAGGCTTTCAACAAGCCGGTCCGCCGTTTGGTGTCTGTGGAAATCTAAGTGCATTCGACGTGGACCGGGGTCAGCCCCGGTCCACGTCATATTTGGTTCATAATACCTAAACAGGAGGATGTTGTGATGCGATTCCCCCAAAGACTAACCCGGATGATTTATATTCCTAGCCGCGATCTTCTGGTCGGCGCAGACGTTGCGGGAAAATTACATGCTTTCGATCGTGACTTGAACTTGCTGCAATCATCTCCGGATATTGGCTATTCCGTGCCGATTAATGCGATCACCAGTGATGCCGAATACGTTTACACCCGAAACCGCCGGGGTTCTATTGCCAAATGGAAACTACCCGAATTGGAACCACTCGACGTTTATGACGATCTCCTGTTAAAGGATGACGCCGAACTGTGGCCTGACGAGGTGCCATCCCCTGCCGCTAATCGGGGAATCGGCGTGCTTAACGGACGTCTTTATGCAAACAACGGCTTTTTACAAGTAGTCGTGCTAGATACCCAGACCTTTAATATCATCGCTATTCGACCGGCCTTAAGTCAGGAAGCGTTTATTGATTGTATCAACACCGAGTTGCCCATGTTTCAGGCCGTATCCCAAACCGATGGAACGGTGTTTCTGGGGGATCTAGCCACCAACGAATTTCCAGTTCAAATCAAAATTGATGGCAATAACGTTCATTGGGTCAAACACGATGGTCGTCACAATCGGTTTTGGGCGACGCAGGACGCAGGGCTGGACAGCGAAAAAAACATTCGTAATGGTGTAGTTACCTTTGACTATAACGGTCAGGACATTCGTTCCTTTCCCTTTACTAAAGACGATGTGGAGTTTCTCGAGTTTAATGAAGATTATACACGGGCGTTTGTTGGCGGATTCGATGCGCACGTCTATGTCTTCAATAACGAGGAAAGAGCCCTGCGCCTCCATAAAGTCCTCGGACCGCTCCCCTATCAAATTATCAATGCGTGTTATATTGGCAGCGGAGAGCTAGCCGTCTTACTTCAAAACGGGGAAATTTATCGGATAACCATAGACGGCAGGATTTTGGGGAGTAGCGAATTTGCCGCACGGTGCGTCTGGGCCATCGAGCCTCAACCCGGGGTCCCCAATACCTTTTATTGCGCCACCGACCAGGGGATACAAATTATCTCCTGTTCCACCACCTCCTATAAGTCCGTAGACATTGAGAAAAGAGCTTCCCATGCCCACGCGTTCGGAATAGTACGCCGGGTCCAGCCCTTAACCGACGGATCATACCTTGCCATTGCCCAGTCGCGTACCATTTTTCGGGCTAATAGCCATGGCGACCTTGACTGGCATCGGCGTCTATTGGGAGTTCCTAGGAGCTTAAGTCTGAGCGATGATCAAACGCGAGCCCTCGTCTCTACCGATGCCGGCGAAGCCTTTGAGATCGATGTTAACACTGGCGACACGGTACACGACTATTCCACGGATCAGCCTGTCTGGCTCGCTACATTTGGTCCTCAGTCTCAACGAGTGTTTGGCACTAAAAACGGGGAACTGCACGTCTGGAGCGACCGGTGGGACCCCATCGGCAAGATTACGTTGCCGAATTACGTTAAACGATCCATTCGCCACGAAGATAAATTGTTTGTCGTGGGAGCGTTTGGGCTCATCGAGGTTGACTTAGAGGAGCTCTCCCTTAAGAAGGAGTGGGGAGAGTTGCTCGTCAACACCAAAGAAAATGCCACCATCATTGATGGATACGTACACGTTTGTTGTTACGGATACCAAATGGGCTCTTACCGCTACGAGGACAGCGAGATGGTCTACTTATTAGAGGACTTTCGTGACTTCCCGAAGGGTCTGGCGAGCTTCCGTGGGAAGGACGGCGCCCCAATCCTGTTGGTCGGTGGGCGGGGCGGGTATTTAAGTGCTTACAGAACCGAGAATGGCATCCCCCAAAAGGTGCGGACCGTTTACTTATAGCAACAAAGAGAAGGAGCGCTAAAGTTATGAAGTCGTCGAGTCGTTGGATGACCTCCCGTTTTGCCATTTACGCGACTGGTAACTCCATAAACAACGTTGGGAACTCGATGTATACCATCGCCTTGCCACTTCTTGTCTATCATCTTACCCATTCAAGTTTATCGATGGGGGTAACCGTAGCCTGCGAAGGTTGCTCAATGCTCTTCCAACCCTTTATCGGCACGTTGGCGGATGGCCTAAGCCCGCGATTCCTCCTGATCGTCTCTCTTGTTTACCAGGCCGCACTTGGCGCTGCGCTCCCTATTCTTTACTGGCAACACGATCTCACGACATATATTATTTACGTTATTGTGTTCCTCCTTGGACTGGGCATGAATGCCTTACAGTCAGTGCAAACCGTTATTATTCCGATGATGTTCGGGGAGTCTAAAGATCAGGCAAGCGCAGGCCTGACGGCCGCCTACACGGTCACCACGATCATTGGGCCCTTGGCCGGAGCTACCGCTCTAGCTACGTCGGGGTACCAGGCACTGCTGTGGATCAACTGCTTATCGTTCCTAGCCCCCATCGCGTTACTTCCGTGGACGCGGGTACCCACTCGGTCCCATGCCTTAAAGGGCACCATACGCGCACGGTCATCATGGTGGAACCAAACCCGCGAGGGATTCCACGAACTCACACGTCACGGCTTTACAAAAAATCTGTTATTAAGCTTGATGTCGTTGCGCATGGCCAACGCCGCGATCCTCCCCTTGGCCGAGTTTATTCTTAGACATACGTTTGGCGTGGATAGCGCGATGGTGAGTGGCGTTTTTGTTGTCGAAGGCCTCGGTTCGTTTATCGGAACCCAATTACCACTCCGGCTTAAGCGGCTATCGACCACCTCGTTTCTGCTGTACATGGTTGCATTTAATGTTCTAGGACTTCTTTTCATGCTGTTGCCTGCCTGGCCTGCGGTGCCCGCGGGATTATTTTTCGGTGCCGTTGGATATTTGGGAGCATCTGTGGCAAGAAACTTGCTTTTGCAAAACCATGTGCCTATCGAATTGCTCGGGCGAGCCAGCTCGACCTTTCGGACAGCCACAGGGGCCGTCGCCATCATTTCTCCGCTCGTGATGGGATTCATTACGACGATTTGGGGAGCCAACACGGCTTTGGTCGTCTTGGCCGTTGTGGCCACAATACCCTTCGCGTCTTTAACCCGGCGCCCGAATCCCATCCGTGTTTCGAGCCATGAATTAGAATAGCTCTATCCGCGAAGCCAAATGGGAAGGGTAGGGCAAGCCATCAAATTGGCCTGGAAGGCAGAGGTCAGGGGAACCAAACTTACACGAGGCTCATTCACATTGGAGAGGATAAAGGGAATATGACTGACCTATCTAGCAGACGCAAATTTATGCAGGAAGCGCTCAATGCCGCACGCCAAACGTCCGCCCGCGTGTCGCCCAATCCACGTGTCGGAGCCGTGCTAGTGAAGGGCGATAAGATCATTGCGCGGGGATGGCACAACGGGTCCGGAACGGCTCACGCGGAGGTCATGGCGATCCACGCTGCAGGTCCTGCGGTCGCCGGCAGCACCCTCTATGTTACCCTGGAGCCTTGCAACCATTTTGGTCGCACCCCTCCGTGCACGAAGGCGATTATCGAAGCCGGAATTTCTAAAGTCCATGTAGCCCTTTCGGATCCTAATCCCCAGGTATTCGGACGAGGAACCGCCCGTCTGCGACAGGCCGGGATCGACGTGATTTATGATGACGAAGCTCGGGACGACGCCGCAGAGCTGAATCGGCCGTATCTCACTTGGATGACGAAGCATCGGCCGTGGGTGATGTTAAAGACCGCCCAATCGTTAGATGGCAAGGTGGCCTCTTCGTTTGGAGAATCCCAATATATCAGTGGTCCGAAGGCCTTGTCTTACGTCCATGATCTCCGCGGCGATTCGGATGCAATCCTTGTCGGTGTAGCAACAATCATCGCAGACAATCCTCAGCTCACGTGCCGTGGGGCGTCTGACCGCCCCGACCCGCTTCGGGTTATCTTGGACACACACGGTCGCACGCCGCCGACAAGCCGCGTGTGCAATCAGTCATCCTCCGACCCTACATGGATTTACACTTCGGATAAGAGCCCTGAGGAGTGGCGCAAAGCCATGACTAACCGCGACGTCCGAGTGATTACGGTACCCACTCTGAACAATCGCATTGATCTGCCGGAGGTGATCCGAGACTTGGCGGATCATGGGATTCAGTCACTCATGGTTGAGGGCGGACCCATGGTGCACGCAGGTTTTATTGCAATCGGTCTCGTTGATGAGTGGCAAACCGTGATAAGTCCAATAGTCTTGGGCGGTAATGGACCGGGGGCCGTGGGAGGGTTAGGGTTTCATCTGTCCCAAGCTCCGCTGTTCCGGATTCACAAAATCACCCCCCTAGATCGTGACATGTTGATCGTGGCGCGGCCTGTTGAGGACCCACGGGCGCTCGCTTAATCTGGGAGCACCGCGTGGTTGTTTATGGGTTTTGTAGCACCCGTTTGAATGGGCCTTATATGGCCGGACCGAGCATCTTCGTTCTTGACCCCCTTACAGCTGTCCCACAACCATTCGCCGACTCAATGCCACCATATCAACCCCGACATCGATCAGAACCGTCGATACATCGGGCCCCATGATGGTGGGCCGTGCGAATTGGGCATTACCGATAGGCGGTAATTGCTCTCGTAACGGACTTTGCCGTGCTAGCGGGCGCCGACGCGTTTTGGTGACCCCTTCGGCCCAGAGCATCTTCGCGCGCAAGGCCGAGAAGCTATAGCCGCGCCCCAGACGATCCGTCGCGCGGATGAGATTATTAAGACTCTCGGTATACGCGTTCGTCACCGGATGATTAAAGTACGCCAAGATATGGGTCTCCCAGTGCCGCCAAGCGGTCAGCAACTCCGCAAAGGCGGCGCGCTGGTCGGTTGTGAGTGACTGCTCCCACGTCTGATAATAGGATCGAGCCTCTGCGGCACTAGCGCAATCATAGAGCCCGAAGAAGGCTTCCTTCAAGCGATGGATCTCGCCCAGAACAGGATAGTTTTTGACCCATGTTGATAGGAGCAAGGCTTCCCGGTCGGTCAGGTCGGCCTCCCGTTTGAGGAGGACGAATCGATCGTGCATGAGTCCCCGGCGCTGGGCCGGCGTCAGCGCCTCCCGGAGTTGCTTGCGCACCCGCTCCACGGCTGCATTGGCCATTTTGAGTACATGGAACTTGTCAATGACCACGGTGGCCTGCGGGAGGGCAGCCTGGACGGCCTCCTGGTAGGGGCGCCACATGTCCATCGTCACCAGTTGCACGCGCTGTCGATGCGGCAATCGCATGAGGTACGCCGTCACGGTCTCCTTATTGCGGTTCACCAGCAAATCGACCAGCGTACATTCTTGGACGTTGGTCACCACGCCCCGAGGACGGATGAGATGGATTTCATCGAGACCCAGCCATTGCGGGGTCTCGACCTGACGGTGCACTTCTAAGGCGGTCACATGATCGTGGAAAATATCGCGGACCGTCCGTTCGGAGACACCCACCTCCTGCGCCACGTGGGCAAAGGGCCGTCGGATAGCCGCCGGTCCGACCCAGGCGATTAACCGTTCCGTCATAAACCGCTGGGTATCCACGCTGGGCAGATCCTCGTAAAAGGTCTTCCCACACTCTTTACAGCGAAAGCGGCGCGTTTGAAAATAGAGGCCCACGCGCTTCCCATGCATTGGCAGATCCCGAATCCATTGCTCACGACGGCCATAACCCACGATGGCCGCGCCGTCACAATGGGAACACATCCTCGGGGCTACCAGAGTCTCGGCGGCAATATGGTAGGCGTCATCGGTTTCATCCACCGTGATGATACGGTAGTCGGGCAAGTTGAGCAGGTTCGGCACGGGTGCCGCCATACGATTATCCATGAAGCCTCCAGATTCGTCATTGCATCCATCCATCATAAAATCCGTTTTTACTTTACCATGACGCTCACTAACGATCCATTATAAACCCCGTTTTTATTACGGCATGTTACTTCGACTGAATTATCCTAGATCCATCACAAAATCCGCATACCCGAATAATGTTTAGGAGCGTTCTATGTAGAACGGGCGATGCTCAAGAGAAGAGAAATCCCCGAAAGAGCACGCCGAGGGATCCAGTCCTCGGGCCCGGTGTCGCCAAGTGTCGGTGGGGGGTCGTCAGAGCGCTCGCAGTCTGACAGGGCGGCCGCGGGTTCC
>DAHWJO010000082.1:0-14408 GCA_027344105.1 Sulfobacillus sp. | reverse complement strand
AAACTTCCGGGTCCCACCTTGCGCAGACCGCCCCCAGCTCTTCTGCCGTTGCCCCCTCAGAGGCTCCGTCGTCCCCCGTCTCCCCGGTCCCGTCTACAACGGGCGGGTGGGTCAGCCGTGCCGAACATTTCAAAGGCGCCACCTTAAGCGTTGCGTTGCCGCAAACGATGAGCGCCCTGCGCTCGTCGTCTCCCGGCCAGTGGATCTGGGGGTTCTCAGGAGGCCAAGCGGCCGACTACGTCAGCCTGAGAGTGGTCCCCGCTAAGGCTTCAGCCGCGACCGAGCCGCTAGGAGCCCAGGCCTTCGGCACGCCCATAAGCCGCAATAGCGGCACGGCTTCGCAAACGTTGGACATCGAGTGGCCCGGGCATGGATGGGTCGCCCTGTCCATGGTGGTCCCCGCCAAAGACCAGTCGTGGCTCGGCACCATTGCCCGCAGTGTCAGCATCACCTAATAGGTCTCGGCTCCCGAAACGGCATGCCATAATGCCTGCAGTGTGGGATGCGAGGCCACAAGAGGCGTCGCGCTGAACTCCCGAAATATTCCGCCCGCTGCCCTAATCATCCCCATCGGGCGATTCACTGTATGCTGCCCACTCTCGGGCCAGTGCCCGGAGCCGGCGCTTCCACCAGGCCAAAAGCTCGCGGTCCGCTGGGCCGTAAGTGTCGGCCTCATTAAAGTTCGTCTCTATATTGATGAGGGCGCTTTGACATCCAGCATAGAGCAGGTGGAATGCTGCCAGCAAGTCCGCGCGCAAAACGGGCTTGACCGTGGCCATAAGATCGGCCGCAGCTTGGATCCCCTGCTCGCACAGCTGCGCAATTTTTAAGGAAGATGCGACAGATTCCCGCAGTTTCTGCGCGTAGAGAACCGGATCCCGCCGGGCCCTGATCATGGCGGTGTAGGCTTGCTGGTCCTCTTCGGCCAGGGCGACCAAGAGGTCTGGCCCCAAGGACACAGCCTCTGGAATCGGAATCCTGGCGACTCCCGCGATTTTTACAATGAGCGCACACCCTTGGGCGGCAGCAATCGCCCCAGCAGTGCCCCCGCCCCAAGATGGGCCGGGATGCTTTAGGCGGGTGAGCAGTTCCGAGACAGTCCAGCCGCCTATCTCCACCGGTTGCGCCGGGCCCGCAACCCGCGGCCTATCCCTACACCACCCAGTGGGCAACATCCGCACATGACCGGGCCTCCTCCCTTTTCCTCGCTGAGATGGATGCGGGGAAAAGGCCATGCCGCCTTCCCCCCGCACGTTCTCATATCTCTCATTGTAGGATTCCCATAGGCCCGGGTCAATTCTGGAACGCGCCGCACCGCTTTGCTGCTACCACTCCAGCGGCATGTTTTCGTGCTCCTGGCCTGCAGAGGGTTTCTGGTTTCCCGCTACGCGGAAAATGGACAGTCCCGCGGCCAACAGCGACAAGACTACCAGAACATACAGCGCAAACCGGGTCGAGGGAATCCACGGCGGCTTGGGTCCCCCAGCCTTCTCCACGCCCCCGTTCGCAACCAGGAAGACGGCGAGGATCGTGCCGGAAATGGCGGTGCCCATGGCCATTCCCAATGAGCGCGCCATATTCAGAATTCCCCCGCCCACTCCCAGACGGGAACTGGGCAGACTGCCCATGACCGATGAATTGTTGGGAGGGGTGAAAATTCCGAGACCAGCCCCGACGAGGACTAGTTCAATCACCATCAGCACCACATTGGCGTGCAGTCCGATAGTCCACGCCAGCATGAGACTGGCCATGCCCGTCAGCGCCATGCCCCCCGTCGTCAACAGGCGTGGCCCATAGCGGTCGGCAAGCGCACCGGCTTTCGGCGCGGCCACAGTCATCCCTAAAGGCACGGCGGTAAGGATCAAACCGGTAATGGCCGAATTATAGCTCAGGACACGCTCAAAATAGAACGGCATTAGGAACAGGACGCCAAACATCGCCAGATACGAGAGCAGGCCGGTAAAATTGCCTAGACTGAAGATGGCGATCTTGAACAGGCGCATATCGACGAGCGGCGCCCGGAACGATAGTTCCCGCCAGATAAATCCGGCCAGAAATATGGCCGAGCCCACAAACATGCCGATAATCAGGGGTGAAGTCCACCCCCAGCTATTGCCCTCGGTCAAAGCCATCATCACCAGCACCAGAACCGGCGTCATCAGCACCGTGCCCCACCAGTCAAAAGTGGCCTGATGGCCTTGCAGCCGGTCTTTGGGCAAAATCATGGCAGCCATCAGCGTGCCAATCAGGCCGACCGGCACATTGACATAAAAAATAGCCCGCCACCCGAATAGCCCGATCAGCGCACCGCCGATGGCTGGGCCCAGAGACAGGCCAATCGCCTGCGCCGAACCCTGGAAGCCAATGGCCCGGCCCCGCATGGACGGGGGCACAGCGGCGGTGATAATCGCGACCGAGTTCGCCTGCAGCATGGCAGCGCCTGCCGCCTGAAAAACGCGGGAGACAATCAGCATGGGCAAATCCACTGCCGCGCCGCAGGCGGCCGAGCCAGCGATGAACACCAGAAACCCGAAAGTGTACAGGGGTCTTCTCCCCAGAATGTCTGCAAGCCGGCCAAACAGCGTCAAGAGTGTAGCCAGCGTCAAAAGATAGGCGATAAGCACCCAGCTGACAAGTGACGCGCTGGAGTGAAAATACGTGCTGAGATCCGGCAGTGCCACATTAACAATGCTGGCATCCAAAGCGGCCATAAAGGCCCCAATACACACGGTCGCCACAACCATCCAGACATAATTGCCCCGCGAGCTGAATCGCTCGAGAGGCAACGCGCGCCACAAGTGCCGGATTCCCGCCGCTCTTGCCACAACCCCACCTCCATTAAGATTTCCTTCCAGACAGAATCTGCCAGCCCTATGACGCTCCATTTGGTGCCGAATCTGCCCTCACTGCATCTTGTAGGCGCGTTTGCCTTCCCGCCGGACTGGAGATGGCGTCTTGGGTTGGTCGGCAAACCAGACGCGGGAGCTGTGGGTCGCATCCCCGAAAAACAGCCAGCGGCTCAAACCCACCCCCAGTCCCACGCTTGCCAGCAGCACAATGCCTCCCGCCAAGCCTGGCAGCCAGATCGCTGCCGCCCACGGTATAGCCACCGCCAAGGCAAACACTAAGGCATACAGCCACCGCCGCAGGCGGGCCGGCAATTCCGGCCAGATTTGAGTTTGGGTGCGGTAGGGCCGGCGGCTCGTACCTGAATCCTGCAGCCGGTAGGGCCGCCCGGACAGCCCCGTGCCTGTTGCCGACAGGCAACGCGGCCACGCCCTGGCGGAATAGACGCGCCTGGAAACTGAGCAAGATGCCAAAGACCGCGGCCAATCCCATGACCGCCCCCCGCAACGCCAGATCGGAGCTTCTCCCCGCCGCCATCGCATAATCGGCTGCTCCGCCGCTCAAAAGCCCCGCGCACACGAACACCAGCACGGTCAGGGGCGAATGCCAGCTCCGCATGGCCGGAATGGTAGCATACAGCATGGCGGTGATGTACACCGCGGCCAGGCCCAGAACGGCCGCTAGCCCAGAGACAGCGTCCCAAACCCCTAAGTCTTGCGGCCAGAACAGGTGGACCAGCAGCACGAAGGAGACCACTATCATGTACACTGCCGTGCTAAGCGCTTCCCGGCTCAGCCAGGACGAGCCCAGCCGCCTCAGCACGTAGCGGGCGGCCGCCAGCCGGTGCATGTGAAAGAAGGAAGCCATCCCCCCCAAAGCACCGGCAACCCAGGCCGCGCCTTGCCAGACAAAGAGGGTGGATCGTGGAATATCCATAGCCGGCGCCAGCAGGGCAACGGCTGCCAGACACAGCATCCCGGCGGACAGTCCCTGCAGCAGTGTCAGCGCCAGCAAAGGCCAAGTGGGCCGCATCAGCAGTCCTCCTCCAGCACCCGCGTAATTTCGTCCTCGCCCACCAGTCCTGTCACCTGCCGCCGGGGCAGGTAGTGCACCGCCGGACGCGCCCCCAGTTCCGGGAGGAGGGTAAAGCCCTGCCGCTCCGCTACCAGGTGCGACACGACAGAATCTGGGTCATCCAGATCCCCAAAGGTGCGGGCGTGCGTGGGGCAGCTCTGCACGCAGGCCGGCTGCCTGTCGCTGGCGGGCAGCGTCTCGTCTTCAATGCGGTCGATGCACATCGTGCACTTTTTGACGACACCCTGCTCCTCATCAAATTCGCGGACCCCGTAAGGGCAGGCCCACATGCAGAGCTGGCACCCGATGCAGGTATCATAGTCCACCAGCACCACGCCATTGTCTTCACGCTTGTATGAGGCGCCAGTCGGGCACACCGGCACGCACGGCGCATCGTAACAGTGCATGCATGCTTTGGGCAGGTACATGACCCCCACATTGGGGTATTCGCCCGCTTCCATCGAGATCACCCGGTTCCACCACATGCCGTCCACTTCCCGGTACGGATGGTGATCGGGCACTGGCCCGAAATCCCCGGAAGTGTTGTGCTCCTTGCAGGAGACCTGGCAGCTTTTGCATCCCACACACTTGTTCAAATCGGTAATAATGGTCAACTGCATCAGTGTCCCGCCCCTTTCCGTGTGGAGTACCGCAGACTCTTCCACTCCGCCATATCTGCGCGCACCGGTGTGCGCGCCTCCACCTTAGGCCACACTTCATGCAGCTCTGAAGGGTATAAACGCACTTTCGTGTCATACCATCCGGCTTGCCCGGTCACGGGGTCGTTATTGAAGGTCACCGTGTCATCATCCGAGGTGAGTGTGTCGGGCACAATATGATTCACCAAAATGGCATTCTGGCTTTCGGGAGCATCCGGGTGCAGCCCCCACGCCCCCGGCGCCTTGGCAATCGCGTTCCACGTCCACACAGTCCCCGGCTCCACCGCATCCGAAAACCGCAGAGTTGCGGTCATGCGGCCCTGGCGTGATTCCATCCAGACCCACTGCCCGTCACAAAGGTCCAGAGCTTGGGCGGCCTGGGGATTGATGAACAGAGGATTCTCGAGGAGAAGTTGGCGCAGCCAGGCATTGTGCGAGCCCCAGGAGTGATAATGAGTCATGGGGCGCTGCGTCAGCAGGATCAGAGGATAGCTCCCAGCCGTCTCCTCCTTCTCTTCGAGAGAGGGATGCCAGAACGGCAAGGGGTCAAAATACGTGGCCAGTCTCTGGCGCAAGGCGGGGTGGCGGGGTTTCTTCCCGGGCCACAAGCCTTGCCCGGCCAGCCGGAATGTCTGCAGCGGCTCAGAATAGAACTGCAGGATAATGGGGTCTGCCGTCGGAATAAATTTCACACCATGGGCCCAGTCCAGATACTGGCGGTTGGCCATCCGGTAGTACTTGCGTTCGGGTGCAATCTCTTCAAACCAAAAAGCCTTGTGGCGCGCATACGCTTCCAGTTGGCGGGGATTCGGCGCGCCCACCAGGGTGTCAGTTCCCTGGCTCCCCCGGTATCCAGCTAAAAGGCCGACACCGGATCCGGGAGAAGTTTCCCAGAGCTGGATAAAATCGGCGTAAGTCCGGTAGCGGGGGCGGTCCTGATCCACGAACCCTGGCAGGCGGAGACGGTTCGCCAGTTCAATCAGCGTGTCAGCGGCCGGGCGCACCCCGGACGGGGGCGCCACCACAGGCTGGCGGATGGAATCCGCCGGCCCGTCCGGCTCCGAAATCGGGCGGTCCTGCAGCGACGCGGCATCCCACCGTTCCAAGTAGGTCGTGTCGGGAAAGACGATGTCCGCGAACGCCACAGTTTCGGAATCAAATGCGTCCAACACCACCACATGCGGGATGCGGTACTCTCCCTGGTCATCCTTCGCCCGCAGCATATCGCGCGTCTGCAGCGTATTCCAACTCGAGTTCCAGGCGATATTGGACATGTACACCATCAGAGTGTCAATCCCGTAGGGCCGCTTGTCAAAGGCATTGCGGACCACATTTTGAATCAGTCCGTGCGCAGCCAGGGGATATTTCCAGGAATACGCCTCATCGATGCGCATCGGCTCGTCGCCCTGGACGAGCAGGTCGTCGGGACTCCGGGGATACCCCAAGAGAGGTTTCGCAGCAGCCTGCATGGGCTGGTAATCCTCAGGCCGGCTGGGCGGTGTGACGGGCGGCGGCGCCTCTTTCGGGTACGGGCTCTTGTAACGGAATCCGCCCGGCCCGTCAATGGTGCCCAGCATCATCATCAGGTCAAAGAGCGCCCGAATTGTCTGGAAGCCATTGGTATGAGCCGCCAGCCCGCGCATGGCATGGAAAGCGACGGGGCGTCCCACGGTCTGGGCATGCTCCTGGCCGTAGAAATCCGTCCACGGGGTGGGAAGCACCACGGGATGCTTCATCGCTGTGGTGCCCATCTCCAATGCCAGCCGGACTATCGTCCGGCGCGGAACATGGGTGATCCCTTCCGCCCAGGCTGGCGTGCAGGCGGCCAGGCGGTCAGACAGCAGCTGAAAGGCCGGGCGGTACGCGCGCCCCTCATGCCTGTAGTCTCCTTCGAGCCGCCCCCGTCCAGACGCCTCCATCATCGGCACAAAATCTCCCCGCTCGTCCGCCACCATGACGTCCTGACCGCTTGAGCGCCAGAACAGGCCGTCGGACGGCTGCCCCGGCGCCACCTCGACCAGTCCCGCCGCATTGGTGTAGCGGCTCAGAAATTCCCGGTCATACAGCCCTTCTTGGTGGAGCACGTGCATCATCGCCATCAGCAACGCCCCATCCGTTCCCGGGTGAATCGGCACCCATTCATCCGCCAGGGCGCCATAGCCGCTGCGCACGGGATTGACCACCACAAATCGCCCGCCCCGGTCCTTCAGACGGGAAATCGCCAACTTCAGCGGGTTGGAGGGGTGGTCTTCCGCCACTCCCAGCATCATGAACCAGCGGGCCTCCTCCAGGTCTGGCCACCCGAACTCCCAAAAGCTCCCCCCCACCGAGTACATGCCAGCCGCAGCCATGTTCACCGAGCAGAAGCCGCCATGCGCAGCCCAGTTTGGCGTGCCGAACTGCCGGGCCCAATAGCCATTAAACGCCTGCATCTGGTCCCGCCCGGTGAAATAGGCCAGTTTGGCGGGGTCGGACTGGCGGATGTCCTGCAGCCACCCCGCTACCGTATTCAGCGCCGTCTCCCAGTCCACTGGCACCAGGGCCCCCTGCCCGCGCTCGCTGCCGGGCACCCTCATCAGCGGTGTCGTCAGGCGGGCCGGGGAGTACTGGGTCATAATTCCTGCCCCGCCCTTTGCACACCAGACCCCTTTGTTCACCGGAGATTCGGCAATACCGGAAATAAAGCGGATCTTCTCGTCCTCGACGGTCACTTCAATCCCGCAGCGGCAAGCGCACATATAGCAGGTGGTATGGACTTTGCGTGTCCCCTCCGCCAGTTTCGGCGCCTGCCTGCCCTGGCCGTTGGGCTCTGCATCCTTGGTCAACGCCATCCGAACCCCTCCTAAAGATTATTCATTTTTTTCTATATATCCATAGGTTAAATTTTACGTAGTTCTTTAGACTACGGCCTACGCAAACGGTAATGGCGGGTGCCAGCATTTGTAATGGCCAGCATTTTTCGCCCCGTCTTCCACGGGCTCTCCTCTCCCCCACACCAGGCGGCAGCTTGAAAGATTTCACGACATTAAGAGAGCGGGTGCCTGTTCAGGCACCCGCTCTCTTAAGAGATAAACATCAGTAGTGGCCGCTCAGAGGCCCCGCACAAAAATTGATCTAATCTTTCCGCACTGTTTCCAGTTCCACGGACATTTTCACTTTGTCTCCTACCAATACGCCTCCGGTTTCCAGAGCCTGGTTCCACTGCAGTCCAAAGTCCTTCCGGTTTAATTCCGCCGTTGCCGAAAATCCGGCGCGGACATTGCCCCATGGATCCTTGCTGGTTCCCATGTATTCGGCCCGCACGGTAATCGGCCTAGTGGTGCCGCGAATGGTCATATTGCCTTCAATATCATAGACATTATCCGAAACACGCTGAATCTTGGTGCTGTCGAAGGTTATCGCGGGATGATTTTCCACGTCAAAAAAGTCCGCCGAGCGCAAATGCTTGTCGCGGTCCTTCTGCCGGGTGTCCACGGTGCTCACATCAATCGCAATGTGCGCGTGGGCTGATCGCAAATCATTCACGTCTCCGACAATTTCTCCAGAAAGCCCAGGGAACGAGCCACGGACAGTCGAAATCATCATATGGCGGATAGAAAACTCGGCTAAGCTGTGGTCCGGATCAATCACCCATGCGGTTACCGGCGCCTGCGTTTCTGATGTGGCCATTCTTTCACGCTCCTTAGTATTTGATCTTGCATCCTACACCGGAACCCGGGACGGAGCAACGTCTCAACTGCTGGTCCACTTTTCTCCAAATTGGCGCAGGGCCTCAACGACGGGAAGCAAATCCCTCCCTTTCGGGGTCAGGTGGTACTCCACCCGCGGAGGAATCTCCGGATAGACTACCCGCTCCACAATCTGCTCGACTTCGAGCATTTTGAGTCGGGCCGTCAGGGTTCGGGCTGTCACACCCAAAGACTGCGCCAATTCACCGAAGCGCCGGGGCTCCTCAGCCAGGTCGCGGACAATAAGGAGAACATAGAGATCCCCCGCCAAGGCCGCGCCACGAGCCACCGGACACAAAGCGTTTAACCCATGCAAGCCGTTGCTCATGATATTCCCCTCATTTCCAGCCAAAGTTATTGTAACGATACTACACTCTATAGTCAATACCTTTGTATTGTTTTTATACATTCATATGGTGACTATACTTACATATAGTAATAAGATGCGGCCATTTTACCTCTTCCCAAATGGCATGTTCGTTTTCGGCACATTTTTTCCTATCTTTTGCGACAGCAACCGCCCCGCTGGTCTTATCAGACCACGGGGAACCTCTAAATATTGAGCCTCTGCGGCGGGAGTTCCTGCAGCTTGCCCCCAGTACAGGCCTCCCGGCTTCCCCTATTTCTCATCAGGATTCTTGTTGGATCCTTTGGCGGGATCGTGAGGGAACAATTGAATCACACGCGCCGCTGGTTTTCCAGATTTGCCGTGAGGCGGCCCAGCCTGGGCGGAACGGGAATGCCCATTCCCGTTCGCGCCATATTTCTTGCTCCGCCAGATAAGAAACAAGACGAGAGCCCAAAACACGGGCGTTGCCATGACCATGTAGCGCAGCATTCCGATCCCCCCCTCTTTAGTATACCGCGTGCGGCGCGCCTCCTCAGCCGTTTGGCTGCACAGGAGGAGCCATGTGAGTCAAAATTATCCGGTTCCTGCTGCATTTTGGGCCGGTGTGAGAAGACCCCGCCACGCGGGAGAACAGCATATGGTTCCTGTCCCTTTAGTCAAAACAGCCTGGCCCTAGCCGTCCCTTCCAAACTGTACGCGCTTCTGGTGCGAGCCCCGTGTCGCCTGGTACGGACCTGGCGTATAATAAAAGGCAATCGGGTCGCCGCTCATAGTCATTCGTCTGGGTTGGGAGGGGCGCCATGCGCGGTATTGGCTTCGCAGTGATTTTAGTTGGAATCGCGCTCATGATCCTAGTGTTGTCCCGGAGACCTCCTACGGATCGCGCACAAGAACAGCAAAGTGGCGCGGTAGTCCGAAATGCCTTATCGCTTTTGGACCCGACGAGCTACGACATCTTTTCGATGGTTTCCTTGCCCTTGGAGTACTGTGCAGACGATGATTCTCCCACGGATTATATTGTCGTGGGCCAATCCACGATCTTCGTCATCGAGGCTCAAAAGTTCGGCGGGGTGATTTACGGACGCAACCAGGACGAGTTCTGGACCCATGTGCTATGGGGCCACAAGCGGAAAATCCCCTCCCCCGCTTACAAAAATGGATCTCGCATCAGATCTTTGCAGCAGGTTTTCCACACCATTCCACCAGAATCATGGGTCCCTCTGATAGCGGTTTTGGACAGGCTTGAGCGGCATCTGGACGGCCCCGCCACCAAGACTATGGTGCCAATTTCCTGTCTGCCAGCAGCCATCTTGCGCCATGGCGGCCCAAGCCTCAGACCTGAACAGCGCGAGACCGTGATCCGCCAACTGATGCAGTGGAAGCGCCGCCCTCCCCCAATAGCCCGGCACCCTGCAGTGCGGTGGGAAAAGCTTCCCGAACCCTGTGACGCGGCCAGTGGAATCTGCCCTCTGTGCGCCAGTTGCCTGACCCTGGCCATGGCGGGACAACAGCCGTTGATGCAGTGTTCCCAATATCCCGACTGCCAATTTGCGACCACCGTCTTGCCGATCTCCGCTCTGCGCAGGCCGTCTCCCAGCCCTGCGGAATAAAAAGACGTTTGGCCCGTCACAGCAGGGCCACCTTATCCACCACCAACATCAGCACCGCCCCCATCACTAGAGCGATAGGCATTGTGACGATCCACACCCCAACAATTTTCCGGACCACCCGCCAGTGCACGCGGTGGCGATTAATCACCGTCCCCGATCCAAAAATGCAGCCGTCGGTCGCCTGTGTCGTGCTGACCGGAAACCCGAGGATGGCTGCCAGGCTCACTGTGATTCCCGCAGCCAGTTGCGTCGACACGGCACTTTCGGGACGCAGGTGGGTAATCTCGGTGCCGACCGTTTTGGAAATCCGCGACCCTCCCAATGCCAGTCCCGCCGCCCAGCTCAAAAGCGGAAACAGCACATCGTACCAGCTGACACGGTAGACCGTCTGGTGTCTCAGCAGCATCATCACCACCGCCATCAAGCCAATGACCTTTTCCTGGTCGTTGGCCCCGTAAGCCAGCCCCTGCCAGATGATAGTCAGGTACTGAAACTTGTCGATGACTCTTACCAAACGTGACGTTCCGCCCGCCTCCGTCACCTTTTTCATCACTCCTGTGAGCAGCCAAGCCAGAGCGAACCCGGCGGCAACAGACCCGACGAGTCCTACTGCGATCTTGATGACTCCGCTCCACTCGATTAGAGCGGCATGGCCGCTTGCGGCCAAAGCCCCGACGATGCCCCCCGCCAGAGCAATGGTCGTGCTGGTGGGAAGCCGCATGCGCCAGGTCACAACGATGGTCAGTACCCCCGACACAACGGAGACCCCCAGGAGCAAAGAGCCAGCCCGGGTGAAGTTGACGACTTCCAGGGCCATGGTCCGCGACACGGCTGTGCCGAAGATCAGGGGCCCTAGCGCTATGGCAGCGAGCAGAAGCGGGGCGATGCGCCAAGACGGGATAATGCGGCTGCTGCGAAAGGTCGCCACCAAATTGCCCCCGTCGTTAAAACCGGATACCATAGCAAAGGCGGACAGGCAGAAGAGCAACACAACCGTTCCTGTCACAGCCTTTCACATCCTTCTTCCGCTCATTGCCGGTCCCGGCGGCTTCTATAGAGTATAGAACTTTTTCGCGCCCTCCGTCCTCACCGCCCACAAAGCGGTTTATAGTACTGAAGTCGGGCCGCATAGCTCCTTTGCCGGTATCCTTCTTGCCGCGACGAATGACACTTTGTTTTTGCTGCCGCCTTCTCTCGACACTTCCCGACTTCTTTGCACAAAGGGAGCTGGACATTCCCAGCTCCCTTTGCTTCTGTAATCATATTCTGTCCTTTCGGCGCACTTACGGCTTTGGCGGCGCTGCACAGCGGTTGGGGCCAATTTCCAAGGACCGCAGGAAGCTGGCATCGGCATCGCCACCTTGGCCCAAATTGAATGCCACGATGGTTTCGTAGTGGGGAGGCGTTTCCGAATTGGCAGAGCTCTCCACGTGCGTCAAGAAGGTGTCCACCGACTCATGCAGCAGCGGATTATTCTTCTGAAGGTCGCGCAGAATACCAGAGACGGTGCCCTCGGCATTGATCTCCGACCAATGGCCATAATGGGCTGGAAGGATGACCGTATCCCCCGGCAACGTTTGCAGCTGCTCCAAAGACCGGTATAGATCCGCTCCCCAATCTCTCGCATGCCCGCCCAGATCAGGCCGCCCGACGCCCGATACGAACAGCGCATCCCCAGTCAGCAAATAATGGCCGGCAATCAGAAACGCGAAAGAATCTGGCGTGTGCCCCGGAGTGGCCAGTGCTGTCACATGCACATGACCGACGGCAAACTCCTGCCCATTCGTTAATGTCTGCACACCCGAACTTTGCTGTCCCCGGTAAAACGGCACGCCGGCCGTTTCACTAAGGGAAAATCCGCCCGTAATATGGTCGGCATGCACATGCGTGTCAGCAACCGCTTTAAGGGTCAGGCCACCTCGCGTCAAGAGCGCCTGATACACATCGATAAACTGGGAAGGGTCAAAAATCATCGCCTCCCCTCCCGAGGCGAGCAGGTAAGACAGACAGCCCTTGCCGGACCTTTGGATCTGGTAAAGCGAGAAGGACTCCTGTTCGGTTACCGACAGGCTGTGGTGGTGATTATTCCACGCCGCCATACCTCCCTCAAGGACCGTGGTGTCATAGCCCGCGCGGTCCATCACTTCTCCCACGGCTTTTGCCGTTTCGCCGAGGGCGCAGACGACCACCCACGGGACATCTGCATCAAGAGAGGAAAGCTTTGCCGCATCTTGGAGCACCGACGTCCCGTCCAGATGGCGGGTATAAACATTTTTGCCTTCAATATGCCAGCTCTGATAATCCTCAAAGGGACGAATATCCACTACGGATAGTGGCTCCGCACTCATTTGGCGGCTAAAGTCCTCGACAGATACGGTGCGCATGAAATACCTCCTGTTTTGCTAATTAGATGCATATGCGAATTTATCCTATCGCCAGGAGTCCTTTTAAACAATGGCTCATCCGCTCTAAACCGTAAGAACTAGGCCGCTCGGAAACAAGCCCGCTACCTGGCGGTGCCAGTGTTCCCGGGGCTGAGAACTCATATCCCGCACTGCTGGCAAGCACCCGAAGCTGGAAAAGGCATAATGGCACCGAAGACTTAACGGGACGGAATCTAACAGTTGCCGCAAGAGGGCGGTCAGCGGCGAGATGATGGCAAGAGGTCTTGTGAAGCGGTTTCCGGCAATCCTGGCAAACAAAGTGGGCCCGTACCGGAGTTCCCCACGCTCCAGCACCGGTCCTGTTCTAATGGGCCGCCCGGTGGAGCCATATGAAAAAAATCCCGGTGCACCGCACTCGCTATCTGGCCGTGACGGCGGTCTTCCGGGATAATGTTCTTCTTTTTCCCTCACGAGGTGGGAGCATCCCCGGCGGCAATAATGGCCTTGACCCGGCCAACCTGCCCGCTGGCGAGCCGCACTTTGATGCCGTGCGGGTGCGTTGGAGACTTGGTCAAAATATCTTGAATAATTCCGCGGGTCAGTTTGCCCGTGGGCTGATCTTGTTTAAGCACAATATCCACGGTCAACCCCGGCCGCAGGTGGCTGCGCACCTGTCCGTTATCATCTGGCATAAGCTCTGACTCCTTCATCTATTGAATTTTAGAGACCTGACCGACTCCCCGAAACCCACAGCGCTATTTTGCGAAGGGGGTCCGCCGGCTGTCAAGACATCCCGCTGACGGGAGAAAATGGCCCAGTCATTGTCAGGCAACGCAGGCACAAGCCGCACTGCTGGGCGTAGCCTACGGCTCGCAGTGGAGGGAAGCATCGGCCATCGCCTGGATCTTTCTTGCCAAGGCTGTGAATGCCGTTTTTTCTTGTTCAGTGAGTCCGCCGGAGGTAAGATGCTCCAACTCGGCCCATACTTCCCGCACCCTAGACGCCGCCTCCAGGCCAACTGTGGTCAGACTCACCACTGTGATCCGCCCGTCTTCGGGTGAGCGGGACCGGGTGACCAGGCCAGAGCATTCCAGCCGCCGCACAGACTTTGCTATGGTGGAATGGTCGACGCGCAGAGCCCGCCCTAAGCTGTTTTGTGATTGGCAGCCTTGCTGCCATAACTGCAGCAAAATAATTTCCTGCCCTGGGTACAAGCCCACCGGGCGCAGCAACTGTGCCGCCAAGGCGCGGTGGGAGTGCGCCAGAGCCACAACGGAGAAGCTGACAGGAAAGTCAGGGGCAGCACACTGTCCCTGACTTTCCTGTTCCCCTGCTTCCTTGCCTTGTGGATCCATTCACTGCCTCAACTTTCCCTCACGGATTGTTCCGCCAAGGTAGGGTAGTCCGTGTACCCATGGCTGTCTCCCCCAAAAAATGTGGAAACGTCGCCAGAATTAAGGGGAGCTTCCGTTTTCAGACGCTCCACGAAGTCTGGATTGGCGAGAGCCCAAGCTCCAATGGGCGCCACATCGGCCAACCCTGCATCAACATCGGCCGCAATCTGCTCCAGCGGCCTCCCAGCACGGTTTACTAATAGCGCGTGGGGCCAAGCTGACCGGATTTCCCGGAGAAATTCGTCATTCCCTCCGTGCAGGACGTGAAGATAGGCAAGATTGAGGTTTGCCAGCTCTGCAATGAGGTGCCGGTATAGATCCGGCCCGTCCGGACCCTCATCGAGTCCCCCCAGCGACATCCCG
>DAHWJO010000081.1:0-14598 GCA_027344105.1 Sulfobacillus sp. | reverse complement strand
CTCCGCGGGCAGCCCTGACGGGCCGTCCGCGACCACATTCCCCCTCGGGGGTCGTTTCGATGAGCTCATGAGATCTTCCCTCCTCCCGCATCCTGGATACTCTCACGACGACTCTATCTTTAATATCATTCGCGATCGGGGTCTTTTCTCCTGCCGGACGGGCGTAGAAACGCGCGAGCGACGTGGCGAGGAATTCAGCCCCAGTGGATCTGCCACGTGACGGCGGCGGCGACTGCCTTCTGCCAAGGAGCCGATGTTTTGTATTTCGTCCCTCTAAAGGAGCCACACCCAAAGGGTTTGGCGCACCGGCCAATTTATGGCTTTGCCGGCCCGTTCCTATCAAATTTTGTACTGTTTGTTGCGCCATCTCAACCACGTCCTTCCGGACTCTCAGCTATTGCAGGTCGGCTAGCCGGGAGAGCGGCGCACGCCGGCCGACCTCCTTTCTCAAATTTATCGGATTCGCCACACGATTGAACCGGACCTCTATCATCCGTGCTTTCTCCGCACCCGGCATTCTGCGGGTTATCTGTTAAACGTGGACCCTGCGCAAGTGGATCAGTGGCCGACGTTGCCACCGCCATATTCTGCGTGAAGGTTTCTAATGGTTGACGGACTGGGCGTAAGCTCAGTCCGGTTATTCGTTCATGGCTGGATAGCGACCGCAATGGATAGTCCATGTATTGTGTGTAGCCAGCGCACCTCATGACTTAGCCCATTAATCCACGGGGTGGCGCCGAATTGATTTTCGGGATCGGTGAAAACTGCTACGACGTTGAATCGTTGCGGGGGCCAATGGTTCAGCGTGGTGGGCGGCGATGCTAGGAGTTGTTTGGCAGTGAGCATGACCACTTGTCCTGGAGCATTGGGTTGAGCGTCTGCCACACCATAAATTTCTCCTTGATTAATTTTCTTCGCAATTTGCGCCGTGGAAAGATTATGGATAGTCACGACATCGGATGGTGACAACGAGGACGATGTGGATGACTGAGAGGCGCCTGTCGAACTAGAAATTGATGCGGAGGAGGATCCTGAGGAATTTGATGTTGGTGTCGTGTTCGGTGGGCTTGGAGATGTGGACACACCACTAGCATGGACGGTACCGGATACATTGTAATTTCGGTTGCCGGTCAGCGTAGCGGAAAGGTGCCCGCTGACGCCACACTCTGCGAGCAGTGTGCTACCCAAGAGGACGAGTGACCCTAACGGGAGACGCCATGATAAGCCGTCTCCTGGGAGCTCGGATCGCTGGGAATGGCGGCGAAGTTGCCCGCAGGCCAGTGTCGGTGCGGCAAGGGAATCCTTGTCAGGATTCAGCTCTTATGGACGACAAGACTCGTTGGCAGTAAAATAAATTGATAGTATACAGATATTCAATTTCGACCCTGAGGCTGCCGCTTGTCTGTGCCGGTGGCGCGGTGATGGAGTCCCGGGAAGTCGCTGTCTGGATGTGAAACACCCCTGCGAGGCGCGGGAGGAGATTTCTGAGAATAGAGCAGGGGGAAAAAAGTGAACACGCACAGTATGGGATTTATTTTCGGAGTGTCTGCAATCCTGACAATTGGGGTGATTTTTGTGCCCATGACCACATCATTGGGGCAAAATATCACGGAGGCTAATGTGACGGGCTGGCAGGGGGAATATGAGACGGACACGCATGAATTCAAGCTGCGCATGGAGACCCTCAATCCCCAGACGACCGTGGTGGTCAATATGGCAGCCTTGCCGGTGAAAGACTTCACCCTGCACAAGGGGTCCAACTGGTACACCCCTTTGGACACCAAAGCGCCCATGCAAGCGGCTATGGCCCAGAATCCGCACTTGCTGGACCAGTCCATGGGGACGCGCAACAATGTGTTTACACCGCTGACGCCATTTCCTGGGAACCCTGTGTCCTTTAGCGTGGGGATGCTGACAACCCTCGCTAAAAACCATATTAACCCGGATCAGTTCGGCGGCCCGAACATTCCCCCAGGCAGTGTGCCGGTTTCGCATTTGACTGACGGCATGCTGCAGATCGACACTCTGGCCAACGCGGACACCTTCAAACAGCTGAAGCCCGGGCAGAAGCCTCCCGAGCTCAGTTACTTGATAAGGACCTATGGATGATCCTATGCGGACTTTTTGGCCCGGGCTGCGCCCATCTCCGCCAGACCCATGGCGACGAGCATGAGGGCCAGGTGGGCCAGGCCAAGCGCAGTGCCCGCGATGTGCCAATATAAGCCCATAAATCCGCCCACTACGACAAGAAGGACGCCTGTCCACAGCACTGCGGCTCCGGGACGGCGAAAGCGGCCTATGCTGGCGGCTAAGGCGGCCATTGAGATGGCCACGATAATGCCGGACGCAATGTGCAAATCGACGGTGGCAGGAGTGAAGGGGAGCCAGCCGAACATTCCGCCGAGCCCTATAACCAGCGCAAGAAGAAATGCTGTGCGCAAGATCATCTGAGTGATTTTGATGCCCCGCAGGGCGTTAGGCTGTTGTCCCATTTGTGACGATCTCGCCTCCTTTCAATCCCATTTCCCTGTCCCACCCTACCACAGAATGCCAATGGCAAGCAAAACGCCGATGATGACGTGGATGCGTCCCGCAATGGGCACCGCTTTGGCCCATGAGTCTCGGGAGCCAAGGGATTTTAGGCTGGTGATGATGACAGGCAGGGACAGCCAGACAATCAAGACTGTGAGCGGTAGAAGTCCCGCGGCCGCCATCACGCTGATCCATACCAGCACAATGCCGATCATGGCGGTAAGAATGGCTAGCCCTGCGGGCCGGCCAAACACGATGGCCAGGGTGCGCCGGCCGTGTTTGCGGTCTTTATCCATATCCCGCAGATTGTTGGCGAGAAGGATGGTGGCGACGGAGATGCCCACGGGCCATGACAGCAGCTCTGCTACCGGAGTGATGACCCCAGCTGCGGCAAATTGTGTGGCGAGGACTTCCAAAGGTCCCATAATCAAGGCGACCAGTATCTCGCCGAAGGGTGTTGAGGACAGGGGATAGGGCCCGCCTGTGTAGAGGAATCCGGCAATGATGCCTAGCAGCCCCATCACCAGCAACAGCGGTCCGCGGTATATGACGAGAATCAGGCCTAAAATCAGGGCGAGGCCATAGGTCACGAGGGCAAAGCGCCACACGGTCGCCGCTGCTACCTCGCCTGTCACAATAATGCCTCCAATGCCCAAAGACTCATGGTCATCGAGGCCCCGGCGGTAGTCAAAATACTCGTTCAGCATATTGGCGCCGATTTGCATGCTGAAGGCAATAATTAAAATGTCCAGCCACGCCCACCACTGGAAGTGGTGGGTGATGAAAGCCATTGACCCGCCTATGAGCAGAGGCACGACCGTGGCCATAAGTGTGGGCGGGCGGCTGACCCGAAGGAACTGCTTAATTGTCATGCGCTTACCTTCCTCAATATGTTGTGGTCACGAGATAGGGCGATATAATCCGGCAGCCAGCTGCGAGACCAATTCGCGGCGTCTCAGTTTGCCGCTGGCGGTCCGTGGCAGGGCGTCCGCCTGGTAATAGTGCGAGGGGTGCTTGAGGGTTGAAAGCCGGGTGGCGGTCCACTGCCGCAACTCCTCAACAGATATAGGCTGGTCGACCGCCACAATGGCAGCCGGCACCTGTCCCCACTCGGCATCAACAATCCCCACGACGCCAGCATCGACCACGTGGGGGTGTGCCATGAGAGTCACCTCGATTTCGGTCGGAGAGAGATTTTCCCCGCCTTTGATAATCAGATCCTTCTCGCGGTCTACCACCGTGAGGTATCCTCTGCCATCAAGGTATCCGATGTCACCCGTTTTGAGCCAGTCATGCCAAAATGTTTCCGCGGTACGTTCCGGCTGCCGCCAATATCCCTGGAATACGGTAGGCCCCTTGACGAGGATTTCTCCCTGGACTCCGGCATCCTGTGTTGGGCCTTGAGGGCCCAACACAGCAATCTCCGTGGGGTAGATGGCGTGCCCGGAAGACGGCGCGCCGTGCTGGTCCAACGGCAGCCGGGTCGCTATCTGCGAGCCTGTTTCCGTCAGACCGTAGGTCTGCACAGCTGGCACGTTGCGTATTCGCGCCTCCTCAATCAGGGAGGACGGAGCGGGCGCGCCGCCCAACAGCACAAGACGCAACGTGGGCGGAAACGCTTCGTTGTGCCTGAAAAGACGGTAGAGCGTGGTGGGCACGACAGACATCAGTGTCACGGGATACTCCCGGAGAAGGCGGAACACGGCGGCAGGGTCAAATTGAGGCAGCCAGACGATTCCGCTGCCGGTGATGACGCTGCGGAAGAGGATGGACAGACCACCAATATGGAAGACCGGCATCATGTGCAGCCACAGGTCCTCAGGCCCAGTGCCCATGTGGATGGCACTCGACACGGCACTGGCGTAGGTATTGCCATAGGATAGCAGGGCGCCTTTGGAGCGGCCGGTGGTCCCCGAGGTGTACACCAGAAATTGGATGGCCTCGGGGTTGATGGCCGAGCCGGGGTGCTCTGGCTCTGTGTCAAGATTTAAGAAGAGATCATCGAGGAGAATAGTGCGCTCCGGATGGGGCCCGCTGCCATCTCCAATCAATGCGTCCACCGCGGCATCCTCCACCAAGGCGGCCAACTCATCCGGCCGCAAGCGGGGATTGAGGGGAACCAGTACGGCTCCCAGCCGGGAGACGGCGTGGATCAGCGGCACGACTTTCATGTGTCCCGGCATGGCCAAAGCTACCCGGCTGCCTTGTGATATGCCGCGGCGGGCGAGCCGGGTGGCAATGCGGCCGGTCACCTGGTGGAGCCGCTGAAATGTCCAGCTCTCATGGCCGTCGGTCAGCGCGAGAGACTCGCTGGAAAGCTCGGCGCGTGCCCGGAGCCAATCAGGGATAAAATTCGCCATGGCGGGTTAGGGAAGACGCGGAAATTTGGAAAAGTCCGGCTGGCGTTTTTCCAAAAAGGCGTTTTTGCCCTCCTTAGCCTCCTCTGTCATGTAATATAGCATCGTCGCGTTGCCGGCCAGTTCCTGAATGCCCGCGAGGCCGTCGGTATCGGCATTGAATGCGGACTTCAGAAAGCGCAGCGCCAACGGGCTGCGCGCCATCATTTCCTGCGCCCACTGCACCGTTTCTTCTTCCACGCGGTCAAGGGGAACTACGGTGTTCACCAGTCCCATGTCCAGGGCTTCCTGGGCAGAATATTGGCGGCACAGATACCAAATTTCCCGCGCTTTTTTATGGCCGACAATGCGCGCCAGCAATGTCGCCCCGTACCCGGCATCAAAGCTGCCGACTTTGGGCCCCGTCTGGCCGAACACAGCATTGTCCGCGGCGATCGTCAAATCACACACAATATGCAAAACGTGCCCGCCGCCGATAGCGAATCCCTTCACCATGGCAATAACAGGTTTAGGCAATGCGCGGATCTGCTTCTGCAAATCCAGCACATTCAAGCGCGCCACGCCCTCTTCGTCCATATACCCGCCCTCGCCGCGAATGCGCTGGTCCCCGCCCGAACAAAAGGCTTGGTCCCCTTGCCCTGTGAGGATGGCCACCCCGATGTGGGGGTCATCGCGGACAACTCCAAATGCCTGAGAAAGCTGGACTACTGTCTGCGGGCGAAATGCGTTGCGCACTTCCGGCCGGTTGATAGTGATTTTTGCGATGCCCTCGTACTCTTCCAGGATGACATCCGAATAATTTTTGATTAAATTCCACTGAATGCTCAAGTTTACTCACCTCGGAATTGTGTTGTGTTCTCTGCTTTCTGTTCCAAAAAACTGACAACGACCTGAAAAAATGCATCAGGATTCTCGACATGCACGGTATGTCCAGCCTCTTTGACAATCTCCACACGGCTATTCGGCAGAGCCTGGTGAAGGCGGTGGGCAATCTCTGTAAATTTCTTATCCCGCTCGCCGGCGACAATCAGGGCTGGTGCGGCATAGTACGGCAAGACCGGCCATAATGACGCCTGCTGCCCGGTCCCCGCCGCCCTCAGGCTCCGGGCCAGCCCCTGTGCGGTATTGTGCAGCCGATGCGCAGTTTGCTGGGGAGTCGCCGCCGGACCCGAGAGCAGGGGGATATTGCTCCAGTAATCCACAAACCAGTCTATGCCGAGCGTTTCAATCCGCTGGGCCAGGTCATTATCGCTTTGCCGTCTTTCCTCACGTCCGGCTGGGCTGACGATGCCGGCGGTGGTGCTCTCCAAGATAAGAAAGCGTACACGCGAAACGCCATACAGCGGGAAGTGCAGGGCGAGGCGGCCGCCCATAGAATATCCTAAAATTCCCGCGCTGGATACGCCGAGATCGCCTAGGAGGCGCAACAAGTCCTGGGCAGTGGTCTCTAGAGCCATGTCTGGCCGCCGGTCTGACGAGAATGTCTGGCCGTGGCCGGGCAGATCGGGCATGACCAGATAATATGAATCGGCCAGGCGGTCCGCCAAAGGAGACCAGACCGCCTGGCTGCCAGTGAACCCGTGAAGCAGCAGCAAGGCGGGGTGATTCGGATCTCCTGCGGTGGCATAGTGATAAACGCGGTTTTGGCCCGTTTTGTAAAATCCCGATGGCCTGTCCATGTTCGCCCTCCTCAGTCAGTCGCCCCAAAGCCTCGTGTGTTCGGACACATTGCGCGGGCGTGCGAGCGTGTGCCACTCCACGATGCGCAGTCCCGGAATTCTGGCCAACTCGCTGATAGCCTCTTCCAGATCGGCCAGCGAACGGGCTAGGCGGTACTCGGCGTGGTACATGGCAGCCGCGTGCTCAAATGTCAGACCGTGAGGGGTGCCGAACAGATCTTCGAATTGGGCGGAATCCAGCCGATTTTGCGGCAAAAAGGAAAAAATGCCTCCGCCATCGTTGTTAATGACCACAATTAAGGCGTTCAGCCCATATTTTTTGGCAGCAAAAAGTCCGTTCATATCGTGGTAGAACGCCAGGTCTCCCGTGATGAGGACGACCTGCTCTTTGACAGCGGCCACGCCCAGAGCCGTAGAGACAATGCCGTCAATGCCATTGGCCCCGCGGTTGGCCCAAAAGCGCAAGGCCGGGCCGGGATCCAGGGTAAATGTATCCAGGTCCCGCACCGGCATGCTGTTGCTAACGAACACGTCGGCTCGTCCCAGAGGCTTCAGCCAGTCCGCCAGATGGTAGTAGAGATACGGCTCAACCGGCTCTTGCAGTGTCTCAATGCGATCGTGCAGGCGATCTCTCGCGGACTGGTCTTGATTCTGCCAGAAGCTTCGCCAGACAGGATCCGGAGTGGGACCGGACAGCTCTTGAACCATCTGCGCCACCACCAGGTCCGGCTGCCCGCAGATCATCTCGGCGGGCTGAAGATTCGGCTCGCGGTAGCTGCCTTCCCCGTCGATGATAAAGGCGCGGCAGTGCTGAATGAACTGGTTGAGAGCTTTGGACGTCGGCGGCGCGCCGAGACGGATCACCGCCTGCGGCTGAGGCAGCGTTTCGGCGTGAGCCCGCAATATCAGGTCGTGCGTTCCGAGAATGGCGGAATCTGTCCCCCGAATATTGGACAGGGGGTCGGCCCACACCGGCCAGCCCAGACGGTCTGACAACGCTAAGAGGGCTGGCTGAACCGTGGCCATCTGGCCAGGGCCGGCGACGATGAAACCCTTCGGAAAATCTTTCAATCTCCGGGCGATGTCCCGGACGGCTCCAGGACTGGGACAGGCTGCGGCAGGAACGATCCGGGCGGGAACCGCGCTGCGGTCTGCAGACGGTCCGGGAAATTCCGTGAGCAACGGCTCGCGGAACGGAAAGTTGAGGTGGACAGGACCTGCAGGGTCCTGGCTGGCAGTGACGGCAGCGCGTTCCGCCGTGATGGCTGCAAATGTGTCGAGCATCTCCGCCCCGTCGGCCAGAGGCATATCCTGAAACCACTTGACATGGGTCCCATATAGCCTGACTTGGTCAATGGTTTGCGGGGCGCCCGAATCCCGGAGTTCGGGCGGACGGTCGGCAGTGAGAACGATGAGGGGGACATGGGACCAGTATGCTTCCACCACGGCGGGCATGAAATTGGCCGCGGCCGTGCCGGATGTCGAGACCAAGAGGACAGGGCGGCCTGATGCTTTGGCTTGTCCCAGGGCGAAAAAGGCCGCCGACCTCTCATCCATGAGGATGCAGGTCTGCAGTTCAGGGGCCCGGTGCAGGGCCATAGCCAGGGGGGTGGAGCGCGAGCCCGGGCAAATCACGGCACGGCTCACCCCGCTGCGCTGCAGCGACTCCACAAAGCGGGAGAGATAGCGGCCGACAAATTTCTGCGATTCTTGAGTCATCACGGGTTCACTCCTAAGGCTGCCAGCATCGCTTGCAGCTTCCATTCCGATTCTTCAAGCTCGCGGCGGGGATCCGAATCCGCCATAATACCGCACCCCGCATAACAGTATGCCGTGTCTCCCCGGATCAATGCGGAGCGCAAGGCGACCCACAAATTGCCGCTGCCCGCCAGGTTGGTGAGCCCGACGCTGCCGGCATACCATCCCCGGTTGAGCCCTTCATGGAGGTCCAGCCAGCCTTTTGCGGCAGCTGGCGGCTCCCCGCCTACGGCGGGGGTGGGGTGCAGGGCCATCGCCAGAGTCCACAAGCTGGTTTCCTGGCGCATGCGGCCGTGAATGGGTGTCCGCAAGTGGTGCACGTTGGACAGCGTCAGAATCTCGGGCCCTGCCGGCATGCTCAGATCGGCATAAGGACTGAGAGTGTCGGTGATGCGCCTCACGACGGCCCGGTGCTCTCTCAGATCCTTGGGGCTTGACAGAAGCGCTTGCGCCGACTGGTCGTCCGCCGCGCGCGATGTCTTGCGAGCCGCGGTGCCAGCCAGAGCCATGGTATCAAGGGCACCGTTCCTGACGGCGAGAAGGCATTCCGGGGTAGCTCCTAAAAATGTGTCGCCTCCGGCCCGGATTGCGAAAACCGTCGTCTGCGGATTATTCTTGCGCAGGCTGTGCAAAATCCGCCCGACTGCGGGGACTTCGGAAAATTTGGTGTCGACGCGGCGCGCCACCACGACTTTGTCGAGTGCGCCCCGGCGGATGTCTGCCACGGCGTCCGCGACCAAGTCCATCCACTTTTCGGATGGCGGCGCCATGTGCTGGGACAGCACCCGGGCTGCCTTGTCATTTTGGGCGGCCGGGTGCTCGATAAGCGCCCACAACTTGGCGTAATAGTCCGGCAACAAATCCTGGCTCTGGCCACCCTTTGCATATACGGTGACCCGCACGCGGGCCCGCCCGTTGTCCTGGTCAATAAAGATAGCGGGCAGCATCCACTGCGTGTACCCGAAGGCGTCCCAGGTCCGGTCACGCTCGGACGGGGCCCCGAAGGAAAATCCCCCGCCGATCACCGTGTCCGGGGACAGTCCTTCAGACTGCAGCAGCAACCGCTCCTGGTCCATATCGGCAAGCCCGTGGGCGCTTGTCCACCGCCACCTTTTAGCGATCCCCAGCCCGCACTGCTCATGGCCGCTGCTGTCGCAAAAATACCAGCCATTGCTTACGCCCTGCATAAGCGCTGGCAGGTCCACAGCAGGGTGCTCGAATTCCCACTGCCGGGCACAGTGGCCCAGGGGGCTGGTCCTGTCACGGCAGGCGGCCGCCACCCATTCATGAATTTGGGATGTGTCAGTGACTGAATGCGTGTTCATATTTTCATAATAAGCCGGAACGTCTAGGAAATCAATGAAGAACGAGACGGCATGGGAGAAAAATCAAAAGGGCCTCATGCATCGTCTGGGAAAGAGCTAAGGGAGGCGGAAGTCCAGAGCAGGACACCCGTAAGGAATTTTTTACCGTCGGGAATGCGCTGCCCAAGAGCTGCATACACTGGTACAGATAACGGGGCGCAGGAACCGTGACGGACGGTGTCGAAAAAAATATTTGATGAAATTCGGCATTTTGCCCTTGTTATTTTCGTAACGAATGGTATAGTGCTTGTATAAATTCTTAGTCGGAGTGTACCTAGGGATCCGCCGGAAGCGGTAGGACCGAGCGGTACAGGCTCTTTAATGGAGAGCTACACCGTGGGGATAAAAGACCCGTGGCAGGTTCGGCAGTATCTGAACTTGCTGTGGGTATTTTTATACCTGCAGCTAGATTTGAGCGATGACAGGGTATCATAATCTCTTCCTCCAAAAACAGCGACCCGAGGACGGTGTAAGCTCGGGATTTGGCCAGATTATGTGTCTCGCCCTTGAGCGTGCTTCCCGAGTCCGGAATGTTCCGGAGGTAGACGAGGCCGGGTGATGCCGTTACCGATCAACGAGTCCTCCGGAGTCTCCGGAGGAAAATTAAGGGTGGTACCACGCCAACGCGTCCCTTTCAGCCAGTAGTGGCTCGGGGGCTTTTTCTTTATGTCTTGATATTTTAATGACTTAGGGGGGTGTCTCTCGTGAATCCATTCATTGGGGTTGAAATGCAGGATAAACCTGGCGCCATTCAGCGGCTTCTCCTGATTTTAGGGCAGAGGAACGTGGAAATTGAACAGATGACGATCAAGAAAGACCGAGAGGCCGGCCGGCTCACTGCCATGATCGGAATTGATGGCACGGCTGACAGGGCCCGGTGGGTGATGAGGCAACTCACAAGGCACCAGGATATCGTGCGCACGTTCCTGGTAAAAAACTCCTTTCATACTGTCCTCGTGGCTGCGGGTCCCAAAGACTTGGCGGTTCATGAGATTCCTTCCGTGTCCTGCTCCCCCATCGATGCCCATGCGGGCTACTATACGGTGGCGGGTCCCCGCCATGCCATTGACCGGTGGATTGAAGACAATCATGCCCGGGTCTTTGCTCTATTTCCCAGCTGCCTGACAGTCCAATTGCACGACAAGAGTTCCCGCCCCACGACCTACCACATTCAAGGAGGATGGAATCATGAACGCAAAATTATACTACGACGACAGCGCCGATCTGAGGTGGCTAGCCGGTAAGACAGTAGCCGTGATTGGCTATGGAAGCCAAGGACACGCCCACGCGCTGAACCTTCGCGACTCAGGAGTTCATGTGATTATCGGAATACGTCCAGGCCACTCCCGGGACCGGGCTGCCGAACAAGGTTTTCAGACCATGGATGTGAAAGACGCGGCCCGCGAAGCCGACATCATCCAGATACTGACTCCTGACCACCTTCAGGGAACTCTCTTTCAAGAAGACATTCTGCCCGGTCTGGAACCAGGCAATGCGCTGGCTTTTGCCCACGGGTTTGCCATCCGCTTCAAGCAAATTGTTCCCCCTCCTGACGTCGATGTGTTTATGGTGGCTCCCAAAGCACCGGGACATCTGGTCCGCCGCCTGTACGTGGAGGGCCAAGGCACTCCCGCCTTGGTGGCGGTGGAACAGGATGCCACTGGGCATGCGCTGGACATTGCGCTGGCTTACGCCAAGGGGATCGGAGCAACCAGAGCAGGCGTCATCCGCACCACGTTTGCCGAAGAGACCGAAACGGACCTTTTTGGCGAGCAGGCCGTATTGTGCGGAGGTGTGACGAGCCTTATCCAATCGGGGTTTGAGACACTGGCGGAGGCCGGCTACCAGCCAGAGATTGCCTATTTTGAGACGCTTCATGAACTGAAATTGATTGTGGACCTGATTTATGAAGGCGGGATGGAGGCTATGTGGTACTCGGTCTCCGACACCGCCGAGTACGGCGGCCTGACGGTGGGCCCGCAGATTGTCACGGAGCAGACCAAGCAAGAGATGCGCCGGGTTTTGACCGACATCCAAAACGGCACCTTCGCAGAACGCTGGATGGCGGAAAATGCACAGGGGCGTCCGGCTTTCAACCGGATGCGGCAGACTGCCAAAGACCACAGCGTGGAGGACGTCGGGCGCGAGTTGCGGTCAATGATGTCATGGCTTAAGCCGTCAGTAGTGGAAGAGGATGGGGTTGGCAAATAAGAGGGAGGTTCACCCATGGCCGACACTGTGCGAATTTTTGACACCACTCTGCGTGATGGAGAACAATCCCCGGGAGTGGCTCTGACAGCGCAAGAAAAGCTGGCGATTGCGGAGCAGCTGGCCCGTCTGGGCGTGGACTACCTGGAGGCGGGATTCCCCCAGGCTTCCGAAGGGGACTTCGACTCGGTGGCCCGCATTGCGGCCTCGGTTCAGGGACCGTCCGTTGTGGCGCTGGCGCGCTGCAGCCGGCAGGATATTGAAAAGGCTGCGAAGGCGCTGGAGAGAGCAGAAAAGGCCCGGATTCACGTGTTCATCGCCACCTCACCCATTCATATGCAGGCGAAACTGCGGATGACCCCCGACGAGGTAGTGGAACGGATTGACACGATGGTGCGTCTGGCTAAGAGCTATGCGGATGACGTGGAATTTTCGTGCGAGGACGCTACCCGGTCCGAGCGGGAGTTCCTTATCCGGGCGGGACGCGTCGCTGTGGCTGCGGGGGCTTCGACGTTGAACTTCCCAGACACGGTGGGCTATACCAGCCCCCGCGAATACATGCAGCTGATTGAGGCGATCCGCGCAGCCATTCCAGATCCTGCTGTTATCCTGTCCGTTCACTGCCATGATGATTTAGGCATGGCGGTAGCGAACACGCTGGCGGGGATTGAAGCCGGATGCCGCCAGGTGGAAGTGGCTGTCAACGGCATAGGGGAGCGGGCTGGGAACGCTTCATTAGAGGAAGTCGTCATGAACCTCACGGCCCGGCAGGACCAATATCAGGTTCAGCATCACATCAAGACCCAGGAAATCTACCGCGCCAGCCAGCTGGTCAGCAAGCTGACGGGAATGCCCGTGCAGCCCAACAAAGCTATCGTAGGCAAAAATGCGTTCCGCCATGAGTCGGGCATTCACCAAGACGGAATGCTGAAGGACCGCTCCACCTACGAGATTATGACACCGGAAACAGTCGGCTGGGGGATCAGCAAGCTGGTTCTGGGAAAGCATTCGGGCCGGCATGCATTGCGGCAGCGGCTGGACGAACTCGGGCTGAGCGCAAGCGGACAGCAAATCGACCAGATTCAAACCCGGATAAAGGAACTGGGCGAATTGAAAAGCGACATCAACGACCAGGACCTGGAAGCCGTTTGGCAGGAAGAAGTGGGCCAGGTCAGGCGCTCGCGCCTCACAGAGCTTGTGCACTGGCAGATCAGCACGGGAAGCCACAACCGTCCCGTGGCCTATGTGTCTGTCCGCGTAGGGCAGGACACCCACGAGGACTCAGGCAGTGGCGACGGTCCCGTACACGCGCTGTTCCAGGCCTTTTCGCGAGCTCTCGGCCTGGAACACGTCGAGCTGACGGCGTACCACCTGTCCCCCATTTCGCCGGGAGAGGCAGGTCTCGCGTCGGTGCAGGTGGAAATTCAGGGATATGAATGCGAAACTCGCGGGCAGGCCTCGGACAGTGATGTCATGAAGGCTACGGCGGTGGCCCTGCATGAGGCCCTGTCTTACTTATACGAGCGTGCTCAGAATATCGTGGCCTGAGTGCTTACAGCAACGGTTAACCAAGGAGGACACAATGGCTAGTCACCAATTACTAGTTTTGGCCGGAGACGGGATCGGACCCGAAGTAACGGATGCGGCTTTGCAAGTTCTGGACAGGGTGGCGGAGCTTGGGGGATGGCAGGTTGATATCAGCCATGCCGCCATTGGGGGAGCAGCGTTGGACCAGTACGGGGATCCCTTCCCTAAAGAAACGCAGCAGGCCATTGATCGTTCCTCGGCAGTTTTGCTGGGAGCGGTGGGCGGCCCGCAGTGGGACAATGCCCCGACCCGTCCCGAAGCAGGGCTGTTGTCCCTACGGCAGTATATGGGACTGTGGGCTAACTTGCGGCCTTTTGAGGTATTTCCGGGAATGGAGTACCTGTCGCCCTTGCGCCGGCCGGCCATGAACGGCATTATCTTCCGGGAACTGACGGGAGGACTGTATTTTGGCCAGCCGCGGGGACGTCGATTCCTGCCCGGCGATCTTGAGGTGATCGATACGCTGCAGTACCGGAAGTCGGAGATGTGGCGGATTATCCAGCTGGCGTTCGAGTATGCCAAAGACCATGGGCTGGCCCTGACCTCCATCGACAAGGCCAATGTCCTGGAAAGTTCCCGCCTGTGGCGGGAAGTGGCCGTGGAACTGTCGGCCCAGTATCCGGATGTGCCTTTGGAGCACCGTCTTGTGGACTCCGCAGCGATGGACCTGGTGGTCAATCCCCAACACTATCAGGTCGTGGTCACGGAGAATTTGTTCGGGGACATCCTCAGCGATTTAGCGGGCGGTCTAGTCGGGTCTTTGGGGCTGCTGGGGTCTCTATCTGTGGCGGGAACTCCCGGGTCCCGCGGACTCTTTGAGCCGGTTCACGGCTCCGCACCAGATATTGCCGGTAAAAATCTGGCCAATCCCACGGGAGCCATCTTGTCCCTGGCGTTTTTGGTCGGGTGGAGCTGGCAGGAGACGGAAGCGGAGTCCATCATCCGGGAGGCCGTGACGCAGACTTTAGCGGAAGGACCGCGAACGGCGGATTTGGGAGGGGATGCCAGCACCCAAGAGTTTACAGAAGCCGTGAAGATGCGGGTGGAACGGATTTGGAGCAGGAGGCGACAGCAATGACCGGATCGGAACTCACGTGGGAAGTATTGTCGAAA
>DAHWJO010000080.1:0-14608 GCA_027344105.1 Sulfobacillus sp. | reverse complement strand
GGGACGGAGACTTTCTTGCTGTTCGGCCATGGCACCGGAACCCACCCGCCGTACGGCAGCCGCCGCCTGAAATTGGGCGACTCCGGCGCAGACGTCACCATTTTGCAAAACCGCCTCAACTGTTTTCACTATGCTGGCGCGCTGGGCCACCGCGCCAATGGTTCCTACGACACCGCCACGGCAGCTTGTGTAATCGCTTTTAAAAAGCGCGCGGAAGAACTGGGAGACAGCGGGTTCCCCCGCAATACCACTTTAGGGGAACCGGCATACACTGCGTCGTGGCTGTACATGGCAGCCGGCGGCCGGTCCATTGGGCCCGGCTGCGACGGACTTGATACCCTGTTTGTCCAGTTGGCGCTCCAGTCCCTGGGCTACTACCCGGGACCAGCCAATGGCTATTACGATTCAGCTGCCAGACAGGCTATTCAAGCCTTTCAGGCCGCATGCCGCATTGCCGCCGACGGCATTGCCGGTCCTGAGACCTTCTACCAGATGGGCCTTCACGGCAAACTCCTGCCCCCTGACCCCTTTCCCATCTCCTGGAGCCCCGCCCCTGCAGCGCAGTCCCCCACTCCTGCGCCCATCACGGCCGCCACCGCCATATTGTCCCCGGGAGCAGCATGTTCCGAGGCTTACGGCGCGGCTGTTGTGCTGAAGACATCAGGCACCTTCACCAGCGTCGATGTGGTCGGCAACAGCCTCCCCATGCCCAGTGATTTAGACGGTGCAAGCTACGTCTTTACAGTGGCCAGTCCGGACTCAAAGCCTCTGGTGTCCAGCCGGCTATCCCCTATTCCGGCAGGACCGGGAGCATGGGCCGGCCACGTCAGCGGCCTGGACCTGCCCCCCCATGGAAAAGGCTGCCGTCAGCGTATTTGCCGCCACGTCCTGGGGAATGCCGTCCGGGCCGCCCGTGTTGGAGGGCGTGCTGAATGCCCCTGAAGCCCCAGGATGCCTGGGCGGGGTAGACAACGATGTGGACTTGTCCTTAGCCGCCCCCTGTCTAAAGGAGCAGGGTTACTCTTTTGTGGGACGGTACCTGGGAGAGCCTTGCTACCAGTTCACCGCTTTGTCCCTGAATGAAGCGCAGGCCATTTCCCAGTCCGGGCTGCTGCTCGTCAGCATTTATGTGGGAGCCAATGCCGTCAGCAGCTTTTCCTGCGGAGTTCAGACCATTGCCCAAGGCCAGAAGGATGGACAGAACGCAGCAGATCTGGCCCGGAATGTCTGCCAGCCCACAGGTTCTGCAATATACCTCAATTTACAGCCCAGCCAGATTAACAGTGCTGATACCTGGCTGAGCTATGTCCAGGGGTGGACGGCCAGTATCGAGCTTCACGGCTATATTCCCGGAGTCTACTCCTCCGCCGGCCAGCTGCGCCTCATTCGCCAGCAACTGTGGTGCAATAGCCATCTGCTGTATTGGGTCACCACCGGTCCTACTGCCACCTCCAGTTTTCCCCCGCCCTGCCCCCGGACATTTTTGTCCTTTGCCAACCTCTGCCAGTATGTTCACCAGGTGCCCGTATGCCGCACGGCCGGAATGGACCTTGACAGCGCCCAAAACACCGCGGGGATGTGGACGCTCGTTTAAACGAACTCATGACGGCGACACAAACCGAGGAGGAGCCGATCCTCCTGTTGCGGGAGTGTCCTCCAAGGTGTCAGCCCTATTTCCCGCCACCCGGGGATTGAGCCCAATAGAGCCTGTCTTTGCGGTAATAGCCAGGCAAGGGCTTCGGCGGGCCGCCGGGAAATTCCCGGCGGATTCCCGCCGCGCTGTTAATGGCGATCCAATTCATGAAGAGACTTCCTGAAAGGGCCCCATCAAACCTTGTTACGGCAGCCCTGCGGGCGCTCGCCTGGGAAGCATCCATCGGCAAATTCAATGCCCAAGCCAACGCAAATCCCACATCCCCGTGGTTGAAGAAGGTCGGCTGCTGGCTTAAAGCCAGGCTTGCGGGATATCCTGTGCCCATGGGGCACGCATTCGCACTCGTATCTTTCATCACGTAACAGTTCCAAAACGCAGCATCCGCATCCACCGACTGCCATGACTCCGTATTGACAAGGCGTTGTGCGGTATCGACCCGGGCCTGGTCCAGCGCCGCCGTTGGGGCCCCGTGGCGGACACTGCGCTCTATACTGAGGGGGTTTTCGGGGAACACCCCGACCCACTCGCCCACACCCACGTAGACGTGGTGTGCTGAGGCGGCAAAACTCGGGGGGTTTTCCCAAAGCGGATAGTCCAAGGTTTCGGAATAAGACCGGGGCAAGGCCAACAGGCGGTACTGGCCCGTCTTCACGTTCAGGGCCACCAGCCGATTCCAATAGCGGTACCCCCAAATCTCTCCGGCCAAGCTCACGGCCGGTGCCTTGGGTCCTTTAAGCGCCACGTAAATCCACGGCCCCGCCTGCCCTATCACCTCATTGTCAATTTGGAACTGATTTCCAGCCGGATTTGCCAAAGACGTATAGGTGGCGACGGCTTTGGGCCAAGCGGCCAGGGACGGTGCGGGACCATCAATAAGACGCGCCGGGCCACCCTCTTGGGGAGCCGACAGCAACTGGTACGCGGACGCGGAAGAACCGGCGGGGCGGGCAGCATCTGACATGAGTGTCCCGACCGCAAGACTCCCTGCCTGCCAGGTGACCCATCTAGTTGCCCGCGCTTGCGGATTGGCCGGATCGGTATAGGAGACCACTTTGAGCAGAACGCGGTGGTTTTGCGCAGTCATGGCCGCAATCCGGGCAGGGTAGCCCATCCTCTGCCGGAGGGGCAACCGGTACCATGTCACCTCATCAGCCGTCAGCCCCGCTGACGCTTTAAGATGGGAAACCGCAGTCTTCCTGGCGGACTGCTTCGGGACGTGGTGATGGACAGACACTGCCTGCGGGGACACCCGAGCCGCGCCACAGCCGGCTAGCAAGACGCTCATCCCCAATCCGGTTAAGAGTAAAACACTCGACTTCATGGGTCACTACCTCCATAGCTATAACGCTCAAGAGGGCCACTGGTTACCGGGGTGGAGAAACTTTAGAGTCTCCAATTCGGCCCACGGCAGCACGATTCAGACCCTCATGGATTCTTTAATGGCCGCCAAGGCTCGCTGTTGAGCAAAAACAGCGCGCTCTGTGGCGGATCACGAAGGTAGCAACGGGGCTCCCGCGCATATTCAATCGCCCCGCTCTTTTTCTCGCCGGATCTACAGGATTCGGCCCCATGCCGCCGAAAATTCGCTAGAATAATCCAAGAAACTTATGCTGAAGATCCGGTTGCGGCCAGTACCTGTCACAGACCCCCGCCAAATCCGGCATGGGGATGCTGCTGGAGCCGTTGCATTGGACGAGGCAGCCTCCGGGTAGATTTTAGGCGCCATGACCAGTCCGGGCCCACACTATGTTGGCAGGATGCGAATCCCGGGATACTGCTCCACCGGGTCCTGCAGCCCGGCCTCATGGCCCTTCGTCCAGGCCAGGAGCCGTCCTTAGGGAGATCTCGCATACTACAGCAGCGATCCATCCGCAATGCCGCTGGCCGATTTGTGACCCAATTTGATTCGCAGACGTTATAGAAGGTAACGGGATACAATACCAATGGTTCAGTACCGCGGGCGCAACGGCAGAGTCCTTGGTATCCAGGCTCAGGATGTGGATATCATCCCAGCGCCATGGCGGAATCAAGAGAGATATATAAGTGTCCGCACTGCAATCCAGCTACAGGCCCCGCCGAGGGGCAAGAGGGCGTGCCGGACTCAGATCAGGATGTTGAACAGGTTTCGCATGTGTAGAAAGGCAGGGCATATGGGTACTCATACATCTAGAGGCACCACACCAATGAGACAGCAGCAAATCCACCCGCAACGCGGGGGGCGCTTCTGGTATCTCGGTCTACTCGTGCTGGCGGGCATCTTGCTGTGGCTCATCCGGCCCCACCTGGCCGTGAGCCGCAGCAAGACCGCGCTGTTGAACGTGTCCGCGTCGGGCCTGGCATCGCACGTCACCGCGACGGCCCTGACGGCCACCGGCACCGCGGTCCCGGTCACGGTCGAGCAAGGCGGCTTGTGGCCGCAAACGCCGGTCGCGCCGGGGACGGCACTCACGGTCACGGTGCGTGACGAGGGATTCTTGGGATGGTCGGCATCGTCGCAGCAGACCGTCATCACCCCTAAGACACCCCATTTGGTGTCCGCTGCGATAACGGTCCCCCTCAACCAGCCCGTCGCCGTGACGTATGCCAGCGCAGTTTCGGAGGTGGTGATCCCGTCCACCCATACCAGTAAACCCGAGAATAATTCCCGCCGCGTCGCCATTGGGCCTACCCCCACCCGGCCGGATCAGCACGGGATTCTGGAAGTGGCTGCCCGGTCCCGGTCCTGGGAAACCCTGGGACCCGTGGAAAAAGTCGTGTGGTCTTCCGTACCCTTGGTCCAGGCGCAGGTCAATCAGGTGTCCACAGCGCAGTCTATTCCGTCGACAGCACCGCTCACGGTCTCCTTTTCGACTCCCATTGCGCAAGCCCGCCTCGCCCAGTGGCAGTTGTCGCCTCACGTGCCCGGAAGCTGGCGCAAGGTGACCGATAAGACCTATGCCTTTACCCCCACCGGCATCGGGTTCGCTCCCGGCACCCAGGTGAGCATCACCGTGCCGGGAACTTCCTCCGGACTGAAGGCAGCCGATGGATCCTATCTGCCCAACACCGCCCGCCTGACCTACCAAGTGCCGCTCGGTCTCACCCAAACCATGCAGGAATGGCTGGCGGACCTCGGGTATCTGCCGCTCACCTTTACTCCCGAGTCCTCCCCGCCATCTCTTTCCACGTGGCAGGCCGCCTATACCGCGCCCGTGGGCACCTTCACCTGGAAATACGCCAATGTGCCGGCATCTCTGCAGAAGCTGTGGAATCCGGTCAGCTGGACCGTGGTGACGCAAGGGGCGGTCATGGCTTTTGAACACCAACACGGCATGGCCGTCACAGAGACTGCAGGTCCAAAGTTCTGGAATGCGCTGCGGGTTGCCGTGCAAAATCATGACGTGTACACAAAGCCCTACGCCTACGTCTACGTGAGCGAAACCCTGCCCGAGCGGCTGTGGGTGTATGCGGGAGGACAGGTCATCCTGACCACCCTGACCAATACCGGCATACCCCAAGACCTCACGACGATTGGGACATTTCCGGTCGACCTGCGCCGGCCTTTCCAAATTATGCGCGGACATAATCCCAACGGCACGGCCTATGCGGTCCCCGTGCACTGGATCAATTATTTCCACGGGAGCGAGGCGGTGCACGGATACCTGCGGGCCCAGTACGGATTTCCGCAGAGTCTGGGCTGTGTGGAAGTGCCCATTCCCATCGCCAAAGAAATCTACCCCCACCTATATGTCGGGGCATTGGTAACCGTAGCCGCCACCGGTTCCTCCCCCATCCAACTGGTTCCCACTGCGAACAACGGTTAGAGAGCGCAGCGGCCTCTTTCTGCACGAGGTCTCTAGCCTTCCAGTTGGATTGTCATAGACATGGCGGCGGAACGGCCTGCCTGCAGCTGTGAAAGTCCGCGCTCATAGACTCGTCGGCCTTGACCTGGTCCAGCCACCTCGGAGAGGGCACCACACGGGACCGGTTTCCCTCCCTGCGCGCAGCATAAATTAGAACGCCGTGGCGCACCATACCTGCATGGCGATTGTAGGAAGGGGCGATGGGCCAATGGGGGCAACAGCGGGAATCATGGCAGCCAGCATGCTGGCTGCCCTCGCGGTATCCATTCTAATCACCGTGTTGGGCGCACGCTTTCTGGCACGCAGGGCCGAGCACCTCCTCGGATCCTCTCCGCGCACGAGCCTGATGGAATTATTCTACACCCTGCAGGCCTGGTCCTGGAGGGAGATTGTGCTGACACTGCGGCGGGCAGAGTCCGGAAAGCCCGCAGAGCATCCTATGGGATCGCCTGTAGCATCACCCCCACTGCTGGACCAAGTGGCATTTGACCCGGCCACATTCCATCCCAACGCTTCGCCCCATACGCGCGATATTCGTCTGGACACTGAGATTGGGCCGCGCTCGGCGCGGCCCCTGCGTCTCAGCCTGCCTGTGCTGATTGCGCCCATGGGGTACGGCATTGCCCTGTCGGCAGACACCAAGGTGGTCCTGGCGCAAGTCTCCTCCGTCGCAGGCTCCGCGGCCTCCTCCGGGGAAGGCCCCTACCTGCCTGAGGAGCGGGCCTACGCGCAGCGCTGGATCTTGCAGTGGTCAAAAGGTCCGTGGAATCACAGCCGCGCGGTGATCCGGCTGGCCGACATGGTCGAAATTCACTTGGGCCAGGGAGCGGAGGCCGAGATCGCCGTACACAAGAACCGCCGCCTCCCCCGTCGTCTCAAGCGAATGGCGGGAAAGCAGAGCATTGTGATCCGCGCAGGCATTCCCCGGTCCTTCCCTCACCTCTTGCCGTACTTGCGCCGGGTCAATCCGCAGATCCCTATTGGCGTCAAGATTCCCGCCAGCCAGCATGTAGAGGCTGATCTTGCGGTACTGGCAGCCTTGTCCGTCGACTTCATCACACTGGACGGGTCGGAGGCCGGCAGCGCCGGCAGCCCCGCCGTCATCTCCGACCACTTTGGAATTCCCACTGCTGTCGCGGTGAAAAGAGCCCGGGACTGGATGAATCGCCACCAGGTTCGCCATATCAGCCTCATCGCCTCAGGCGGGGCCAAGGGCGCTGCCGATATTGCCAAACTTTTAGCGCTGGGCGCCGATGCCGTAGACGTCGGATCTGCTGTGCTGTTTGCCCTGAGCCACGGACAGCTGGCAAAGTTTGTCCCATCTTTTCCCCAGGGTCCCAGCGCTCTGGTGTTCGCGGATTCCAAGGCGCACCCCCACCCCCAGCTCGACATCGGGCAGGCGGTGCTTCACGCCAGCCGCTGGTTTGAAGCCACAGCTCAGGAGCTGCGGGTCATCCTCCAGGCGTTGGGCCTCGACACTGTCCGCGATCTGAGCCGCTCAGCCTTGATTGCGCGCTCCTCCCAGGCGGCCTCCCTGCTCGAGCTGCCGACCGCCGAACATCCCGCGACCGGCCGCCTGACCCAGCAGGTCGCCTCTTTGGCCCAGGAGTACCAGCGCCTGCTCCCAAGTTTGGAGCTGCAGTTCTCTCTGTTGCAGTCCCGCCGCCATGCATAAAGTCGTTATTTTGGGCGCCAGATTCGGCGGGTCGGCCACCGCCTATTGGCTGCACAACCTCTTTGGGCGGCGCCACCCCGACATCACCGTGGTAGACCAGTGGACTATGATGACCTACCGGCCGGCTCTAGTCACAGTGGCAGCCGCCCATCCCAGTCTGGCCGACAACTGGCACATCGCCATGCAGCGCCGCTGTGAACTGGCAGGACAGCGGTTTGTCCGGGACAGCATTTTCCGCATCGACCCTCAAAAACAACAGGTGCACCTGGCCAGCCATCGCCCCCTCCCTTACGATACCCTGTTTGTCGCGACCGGCAGTGATCCGGGCTGGCAGACCATTCCCGGCCTGGGGGCGGATTCAGGCGGCGTCTGTGAAGACTATCTGGCGCGGCAGACAGGCGACCAGGTCCACAAGCCCTTCCGGTCCATCGCATTCGCCATCGGCCCCTTGGCGCAGGCCCCGCAAGACCATCCCCGCGTGTCTGGGTCCTTAGATGCGCCTGCGTTTGAAGTCAGTTTCCTCTTGGACGCCTGGCTCAGAAAACAGGGCCGGCGCTCCGGAGTCACAATGACCGTCGTCACCCCGGCCCCGATTCCGGGAGAAGCCTTTGGGCCCAAGAGTTCGGCATTTTTGCTCCGGGAGTTGGGCCGCCGGCACATCGCTCTCATCACCAATGCCCGCTATACCCGCGTCGAGAGCGGGGCCATTCACTTCGCAGACAGAAAGCCCCTGCATGCCGAGAAGATGATGTGGGTCCCTCCCTATCACGGCTCGAAGCTCTTGCGTCTCAGCGGGCTGGATGACGGCTACGGGTGGTTCCCGGCCGACCAGTACGGCGTGCACCGCGAGTGGCCCAACATCTACGGAGTGGGGGACATCAGCAGCAGCGCTCTGCCCAAGCTGGGACATATTGCCATGATGCAGGCCCGCACGGCGGTGCACCACTTTTATGCGCTGCAGCGCCACGGCACCCCTGCCCCCTTCCGTCCCTACGTCTTGCATGTGCTCTGGCTGGGGCACGGCAAGGGAATGCTGACCATCAGCAACTGGCTTTACGGGGGAGGGCGCGAGCTGATGCATGTGGGGGTATCGTCGGCACTGGCCAAGGCGGCGTTCGACTATGGCTACAAGGTGTTCTCCGGCTGGATGCCGGTCATGCCCTAACCAGTCGGTCCTGTGCTAGCGGCTGCTCAGCAGGAGCACGCTGGAGACAGCAACTACCCCCAGCACAACCCAGCGGAAATATATCACGCGTATTTTTTTATGCAGGTACTGTCCGGTGCGGGCGCCGATGATAATGGTCAGCACGGAAGGCAAGGACATCCAGATATCCTGCCAGTGCAGTAGTCCGGCAATGCTGAAGGTCAGCATCTTCAGCCCCGTCATCACTAGGTAGAGAAAGCTCATGCCCCCCACAAAATACGCCGGGGACGCCTGATCGGCGAGGACATAGGGGGAGATCAGGGTGCCCCCGATGTTGGATAGAGAGCTCACAATTCCGGCCACCATGCTCAGGGGCACCCCCACCCACAGGGGGAACGACATATTTTTACGCAACAGCAGCCCGCTCATCAGAGTAAACAGCAAAAAGAACACCGCCACCCCGCCAATGACCATCCGCAGCAACTCGCCAGACAGATGGGCGACAATGCCGGTGCCCGCAATGATGCCCAGAATCACCCCGGGTAGCACCCAAAACACCCGGACTGTCTTGAAAGTTCGCCGGTATATCCAAAAGGTCACCACCGCATTCGCCAGAAACATCGGCAGGGTGGAGGCGATTACCAGGCGGGCCGGAAAGAATAAAGCCAGCATGGGCATTACCAGCAGCCCGCCGCCAACGCCTAGGGTAGCGGTGGTCAGTGACGCCAGCAACCCCGCTATGGCGAGCACGATAATCACGGTCAGCATCAACGTTGTCCTTCCTGTTCAGCCACCCGCAGCTCCGGTAGTGCAGAGGCTTGCCCGCCGAGGTAAGCTGACTCTCGGTCTGTGACGGTTTTCTCACTGTATTCTACAGAGATTTGAGCAGGCGCACCAGACAGGTGCCGTCTTCTGGGGTAGGGGACACGGCCCGTCGGGACAACGTGTGCTGCCTGTCCACGGCGCAGCCATCAGGCCGGAAAACAATGACCCTCAGCCAGGAGCAGTACCGCGACCTGACACAAAATCATGACGGATGCAGCCACTTCGTCTCCATTCAGTGGTCATTCTGCTGTTGGGCTGCCAGGTGATAAGCGGCGCTCATAGAGCTCTGTTGGCCCACCCCAGGGCAGGACGTCGCGGGCGCCAGTCCAGAGGGCACAATTGAGATATCCCCGTTGGCGCATGGGACATCGGCGAGGTGCTACCAGCACCCGCCTTCCTGTCTCCTAGAAAGAAAGGAACCGGAAAGGAAAAATGAACAAACGTTGGACCCTGAGCCATGTCTCTGGACTGCAGGTGTTGGCATGAACCGCTGTCGCCGGTGAACCATTAGCCGCAGGTGACGTTTTGAGCAAGAACTGCAGAGGATCCCGCATCCACCTATTAATGCCTCCACAGACAATAAAGTTTCCATACGGTGGGAGACCCGTCATGGCACTCTCTTGCCATAGCCGTGGTTGGACCCAAGGTGCTCTGGAGCCACCGCGCGGTGTTGCTACGCTTAAACCTGAGAGACGGCCATATAATAGGGCATATCAGGCGGTGAGACAAAAAAGAGGGCCGGGCGTGGAACTGATGGACCCGCCAGGCGATTTTGTCTTTAAGCGCATCTTTGGCGCCGAAGCAAACCATGACATCCTGGGTAGTTTTCTCAATGCCGTATTTGAAAACGCTGGGCAACCGCTCGCAACCCAAGTCGAACTCCTCAATCCGTTCTTGGAAAAGGATGCCCTCACCGACAAAATGTCGGTGCTGGATATCAAGGCGCGGATGGAGACGGGCACGCTGATCAACATTGAGATTTGGGTGCGCAATGAGCAGAACATGGCCCAGCGCTCTTGGTACTATTGGGCCAAGCTGTTTGAAGAACAACTGCGCCAAGGCCATGTATACCAGGAATTGCATAAAACCGTCACCATTAACGTGCTCAGTTTTGTGATGATGCCCGGAACCGAGTTCCACACAACCTTTATAAAGGACTCCATTGTCAAGACACTATTTCTACGGATTTTTAGTTACAGTACTGCGGATGTCGATGGCAAAATCGGATCGGTTTTTGGGGCCAGAGCGTCGCCGATGGTTTCCCCATTCCCCCCCTACACTCCGCGCGAGGTGAGCCGCGTTCTTGGCGGCGAAACCGAGGCCCGGAGTCCTAGCCCGCAGGGCCGTTTCCCATGGACAGGCGGACGCCCTCGTTGCCCCTTCCGCCGTTCCGGAGAGCGTGTCCGTCGGTAAGGCAGGGCTAGGCATGGGCGGTACTCCGGAGAGCCGCGATCTCCTGCGATAAATGGGCCAGCGAGGTCCGCAAATCGGCGATTTGGGCACGCAAAGTCTGCTCCATCATGAGTTGCTGATTGCTCATCAGCACCAGCATGCTGGCAAGGACTTCTGGGGAATAGACGGATTCTGCCATGAAATCACCTCCTGGGAGTTTGTGGCCGGTATAATGCGGTCAGTGTCTCTGTACTTAACTCAGTATGCCATCAAAATCATGTCCATTCTACTTCTTTTGTGCTGGTCATCACACCCCCTGCGCCACGCTGATACAGGCTAGACCACCCAGCACCAAGAGAAGGCCCACCCACTGTACGGGCCGCACCGATTCGTGCCTGATAAGAGTACTCGCCCCTACCACCAGCGGGAAATTCAGACTGAGAAAGAGATACGGCCAGGAGCGCAACACTTGGAGCCACGCCAGCATCTCAGGCCGGAGGCTACAAGGCCGACTAGGAGGCGCACCTGATGACCTGTCATTTTTGATGAAGACCTTGGCTCTCGCTGCCAGCGTTCTCCCGCTGTCTGCGGATTCCCCAAAAGGATACGACCCTGACACCCAGAATACCATTTGCCGTGACTGTGCTCTCGACCTGCTATGGACCACCGCCGATGACATCATTCCTCTCATTGATCCGTGGGAGCAGACGTCGGTGTGGCTGCAAACGGTCTTTCTGCGTCGGTGGTTTCGTTTCCGAGCCGTCCCGTGGCTATGGATGCACGCTTACCGGAGACATGCAATCACTCTCCTGCACGACTTGAATCCCTGTGTGTTTTGCGAAAGGAGCGACGGAGAGCTGATGACACCCTCAAACCGCCAACCGACCGATTTTGTTCTGACGCACTGGATGCGTAAGCCCGATACACTCACAGCCTTCGTTTTGGACTGGTCGCCGGGATCTCCGCCTGCTGGGATCTTGCGGGTGCTGATGGCCCAACACCGTCTGCGCCTGTGGTGGCGCCGACGCCCGGCGCCGTGCCCTTCCTTAGGGGCTGTCGCTCTTTCTTTTTCTCAGAGCGCATGCTACGCTAAGTGAAAGGAGCCGTTGTTTGATGAAAGGAGATTCCTCTATGTCTGACCAGCCGCCGATGCCTCCCATGACGTCGGATTGCCCGGATCATTGGGGATTTTATCTTTTGCAGGCCATCAATCGGCTCGATGACAAGATTGATGACGTGCGGCGCGACCAAGAACGCACGGCTAACGCTTTGCGCCAAGATATTCATGCGCTCGATGCCAAGATTGATCAGAAGATAGACGCGCTTGACGCGAAGTTTGACCAAAAGATCGACGCTTTAGATACCAAATTTGACCAAAAGCTCACCGGCCTGCAATACTGGTACTGGGGCACCTTGGTCGTCATTATCGTTGGATTTGTAACGATCTTTCTTTCGCACACCTAAATGTTCCTGCTTTCGTTATGGGCCGACCCCTGATCGGCCCTTTTTGTGTTGGCAGTTTCAGAGTATTTTTCTCAGAAAGGACGAGAGACTCATGCGCCTCTACCTTGCCGGGCCGATGACCGGCTTACGGCAGGCCGGCTCTACCGTACTGAACCCCGCCGACATTGGCCTGCATCCCACGTGGTCGTGGGCGGACTACATGCGCGTCGGCTTGGAGACTTTAACGAGCCAAGCGGAGGCCGTGGCCGTCTTGCCGGGGTGGGAACATTCGGTCTGGGCACGGCTCGAAGTGCGCATAGCGCACCGTTTCCGCCTCCCCGTGCATACCGTGTATACGTGGCACGCGCTCGTAGCGATCGCGATTATTGTGCTCACGGGTACATTGGTGTTCGGCCATTCTGGTGCAGCTAATTATAGCTTCTCTTGGGCACTGGCCCGGTGAAGGTTCGCGGGTGAAGCATTCTTTCTACGCTGCAGCGTGTCGGCCACTTGAAGGAAATCTGAATTCGCGGCGGCCGTGCACGCAAAAAAATATCCCCGCGCATTCCCCCCACCCCGTTGCATGTCGCCCGCCTAAGCGGATGTCATGGCGGGACAGAAGGCCATGGCGATCACGGGCTCAAAAGCCCGCTGCGGCGGGGAATACGTCCCTTACCGCACGGGCCGCGTGCTTTTCACCACGTGTGGGGAGAACTTGTCGTGCGTATGCTTGGTCGGCGCTGCCTTTTTGTGCCGGAAATGGCGCCGCCAAAACGGGCGGAATGCGGAGAACTTCAGGATGCAGACCTTGCCCTTTACGGTGTACAAGGCATGCAACAGCAACCGCCCCCTCCACTGTTCCCATGCCGTCCACAGCCGTTCAATATTGACGGTCACCCACGCCAGGGCAATCATCCCCACAATCAGCAGGGCCACTATCGCAAGTCCTGGTAAAACATGGACTGTTGATGCATTATAAGGGGCAATCACTCCCGCCATCATCGTACACTCCCTTATCTTCGTATATATTAAGCATAGAGGGCGGAAGACTATGGGGATACGGCCACTTTGCCTTACCACATGGTCCAATGAGACCGTCTTTCGGGGAATACGGTCTGCGGTAGGCAGTGCGGATGCACTACGCAAAAAGACTCGAGCGGGCTATATGGCAGTGCCTAAAGAATGCTGTATACTTACTGCAAGTGCAATCATATTGCAACTAAGGAGGATGATTTATGGCCCATATTGTTATCGCCGGCAGCGGTTTCGCCGGGCTCACCGCGGCAATGAAGCTGAAGCGCCAGCTGCGCCACACTGAACACCACATCACCGTGGTGGCCCGCGATGCCATCTTCGTGTACCGGCCTTCCCTGGTATTGGTGGCGTTTGGAAAAAAGTCTCCCCAATCCATCACTTTTGACCTGCGCACCATCTACCGCAGAACGCGCATTCACTTTGTGGAAGCCACCATTTCCTCCATCGACCCGGAGGCCAAGACTCTCATGACACCGGAAGGCCCGCTGCCCTATGACAAGCTCATCGTGGCCCTCGGCGAGAAACTGGCGTATGATGAAGTGCCGGGAATGCGCGAATATGGCTACAATGTCTGCACGCCGGAGGGCGCCCTGGCGCTGAAAGACGCCCTGGCGCGCTACGAAGGCGGGCCCGCCGTTGTCGGGTGGGCGCAGAATGTCCAAACTGGAGGACCCGCTTTTGAAGTCGCTCTGGAACTGGAAGAGTGGATCAAGCAGCATAAACTGAATGGGAGTATTGAGTTTGTTGACCCCTTGCCTTCGCTGTGGGCTCCGGCAGGGCCTGAAGCCACGGAATTCCTGACCAAGATCTTTGCCGAGCGGCATATTTCCCGGCGCGGCCCGGTGCAAATCAAAGAGGTCAAGCCTGACCGGGTGATTCTCGCCAATGGAGATGAATTGCCGTCCGTCCTGACAGTCGTGACCCCGCCATTCCGCGGCGAGGATGCCCAAAAGTCCTTGGCGGGCAACAATCCCCGGGACTGGCTGGAAACCGGCAAGGACATGCAGAGCGTGCGCTATCCGGATATCTATGTGGCGGGAAGCGCTGTAGCCTTTGAAGGGCCCAAGCAGGGGCATACCGCCATGCTGCAGGCCGAGACAGCCGCCTATAATCTGAGCCAGGATGTGCTGGAGTCCCAGAAGCCCCACCGCCTCTATGACCACGAGATGAGCTGCGTGCTCGATCTGGGAATGGGCGAGGGCCTATTTGTGCGCCGCTCCCTGTGGTCTCAAGACCACCGGGAGTTCAAAGTCGGGCGGCAGTGGCCTCTCGCTAAAGCTGCCTTGGCGTACACTTTCGTGCACACCCCGGTCTTCAAAAAATGGGGACTGTCCATGCCCAACTGACATGTCAAAGGAGCCGGCCGGAAATCCCGGGCGGCTCTTTTTTATTGCAGCCCATCCAGTTAAAACCCAAAGAATCCTGTCGTCAGTCCTCTTCCGTACATGGCCCACAAAAACAGATTCAAACCGAAAAACCACCAGGCTTCATTGAAATGACCGTGGCCGTAATCCTGGGCAAGAACCTCGCGCAGCTGCCGCCCTCTCCCCATTCCCCTCTCGACCACGACCGTGAGCAGGGCCAGCGCTCCATAAAGA
>DAHWJO010000007.1:0-50994 GCA_027344105.1 Sulfobacillus sp. | reverse complement strand
TTCGCCTGTAAACGACACGAATAAACGACAAGAAAGGATGACAAACATGGCCCGTCACAAGGAAAAAATGCTCGACCCGGAATGGCAAGCCGCCCGCCGGAAAGACCATCACCGACTCAAAACCGCCGTGACCGTGCGGATTGATGAGGAGGAAAAAGCCCAGTGGAAACTTTGGGCTCAAGTTCAGGGGATGCCTCTAGCCCACTGGGTGATCAGGGTTTGCCGGGAGGCCGGAGCAAAAATCGCAGAAAGGGAGGGGGAGGACACGCCATGACCCGCCTGACTCGGTCTGCACTCGGTGTATGGGGGGGATTCGTCCTGTTCGGCCTCTTCTCCCTGTGGATTACGTGGCACTTACGCGAAGTCGATGTGACCCTTTATCAGCACTATGCGCAGCAAGCCTTGGCCCATCATCATTTGCCGCCGGAATATCCCCTGTTATCCCTCGGGGTCTTCCTCGTGCCCCGGCTCCTGCCCTTTCCCTACTGGCTCAGCTTTGCGGTCTTAACCCTGGCGTCCCTAGCCCTTCTGCTGAACATCGGCCTGAAACGCCACGGTCCGGTCTGGGGCTTAAAACTCCTGGGCTATCTGAGTGTGGGAACGCTGGGGTTGTTCAGCCAACGTTACGATATTGTGCCCGCCTTGGCCGCCTTCTGGGCCTTGGATGAGGCGCAGCAGCGGCATTGGACCCGGGCCTGGGTTGGATCCGTCGTCGGCTTTGGCCTGAAATTGTGGCCGGCGATGCTTTGGCCGGTGTTCCTGATAGCGGAATGGCGGGAGACCGGACGGTGGCCGTGGCACCGCTTGGCCTATAGCCTGCTGGCCGCCGCCGCCTTGATGGGCATTCCGGCGCTGTTATCGCCGGGGCAAGCCTTCACCACCGTCCGCTATCTGTTAGACCGCCCTGTCGAAATCGAGTCCGTGGCCGCCGGCCTCACCGTCCTTCTCGGGCATTTCCACCTTTTCTGGGCATATGGGTCCATCGATATCCAGGCGCACGGATGGGCGCATACCGTGAGCACCGGGCTTACGGGGCTCGGCGGACTCGGGGCACTCGGCATTTGGTGGCAGCAATGGCGCGGGCAAATCGACACCACGGATTCTGCGATTCTGACCTTACTGGTCGTGTTGCTGACCAGTAAAATCTTCTCCCCGCAATATCTCATTTGGCTGGCCCCGTGGCTGGCGCTCAAAAAAGGCAATGTCTTCTTCCTCCTGGCCTTCCTGGCCACCACGGCGGAATTTCCTGTGGCCTGGGTTTGGTGGCCGACCCGGGTCATCATCCTGGCGATGATCCGCAATGTCTGGCTATTGGCCGGGACCGCCTTCTTTGCGTGGCAGACCGGGCTCTTCCGGCTCCACCGCCCCGCCGCCGCCCACACCGGGCGGATTCCGATTAGGGAATAACAGGAGGTTGTAACTGCTTCATAATTTGCTCGTAAAGAATAATCGTACCACCCGATCCCTGCCGTAGTCACACGGTGAAAGACGCGGCGGGGCATCTGAATGAGGAGCCGGGTAACACCTGGGCCGAGGGCACCACCCGAAAGACAGGGGGCGAGACCTACAGTCACTCTCTTTCGGGGATCCTTGGCGGCGAAGGAGAGCGGACCGTCCCGCCGATTCTCTTTCAATAGTGCGAGAGCAGCCCTCCAGCGGACGAATCCTGTGAGATCCGCGCTGTCGTCAGACAGTGACCTCGAACGACGGTTTACGAGGTTTTTTTAACCAGGAGCAGTCATGACAGGATGGTGAAAACAAAAAATCCTGCGGCGGGTTGGCATGGTGTTCAGCATTATCTTAAGGGGATGTTTGTGAATGACGACGGTCTTTGCTAGCGACTTGCCGGCCGGTTAATATTATGGAGCCGATCGGTGTGACACGACGTTCAAGTAGAAGGTCGTGACAGGGAGTGATCAAGGGATGAACCTGTTTCGACGGGCATTATGGTTTCTGGCAATTGGCGGCGTGTACAGTTTTGGTGGGGTTGGGAGTATGGATGTCTTGGCGCTCACAGAAAACTCCATCCCCCTCAGTAGCCTCAGTTGGCACAAAAGTTGCGTCAACATCGTTGCCACCCCGGTGCCGCACTGATCAGTTAACCTGGCAAGTCGCACAACGAAACGGACTTGCCGGCGGCAGCATTGTGCTAAAGCAACTGCATAATACCAGCCACCAAGGCTGCTCGCTCCAGAGCTCCCGTATGTGCACACGTTTGTGACAGCCCATCCCTCCGCCGCGTTGCCATTTCGTTTATCCTGGAAAGTTTCCGTCCCACACTCCGGGGATTCAATGGAGCAACTCTAGTGGACATCCCCCGACAATCTCCCGTTTGCTCATCGAAGAAAAGTGGCGGGAACGATACCGTACGGTTCATCGTGAATCAACTTCCCCTTGATGACCTGACCCCGAACCGACTGCGTCGAAATAACGGGAAGGCAGTTTTCTATCATTTCCTTAACTAGTAACATCCCCCAAAAAGTGCTGTGAGAAAACGGGCGGATTCCGACGGGCCAACCGGAGTCAGGCATCAGGCGAAATGAAAGTGCAGCCTATTCCCATTCCTCCCTCCAGGCATCAATTCCTATCTAAGGAACTTGCCGGCGATCGGGAAATACCCGGTTATGCCGCCTCCGGACCGGCGAGACCCGCGCTGTGGAGAGAGGCCGCGATACCTGCGGTGATGAGCCCTAGACTCAGCCATACCGGCCAGCTTGGGACTTGGTGCAAGACCAGCCAGGCCAGGACAGCCGACCCCGGAATTTCACCGACCATGGTGAGGGAGACGCGGGGTGCAGGCACCCAGCGCAGCAGCCAATTGAACACGGTATGGCCACCCAACGTGGGAATGACCGCCATCAGCAGGTAAAGAACGAGCAAGTGGGGTGACAAGGGCCCCAGGTTATGCTGGCGCGCCATCTCAATAACGGCCAACAGCAGCCCGGCCGCGGTGTATGTTCCCCAGGAATATTGGGTAGCGGAAAGTGTTCTGCGGGCATGCGAGCCAGCCAACAGGTAAAGTCCGGCAAAGACGGCTCCGGCCAGGGCATCTGCGACGCCTGTCCAGGACACGCCGTGAAGCCCCGCTAGAGGCAGTGCCATGAGGCCGGCCCCGAGCAGAGCTAATCCCCATTTGGCCGAGCTTGCCAACGGGCGCCGGCGCCGCATGCGGCTAGAAAGCGCCAGCATCAGGGGATGTGTCGAGACCAGCGCCGTCGACAGCGCCACGGGCAGCAAGCTCAAGGAGCGGATCCAGAAAATAAAGTGCAAAGCTAAAAATGTTCCAGAGAGGGCGACAGCCGCGAGTTGGCGCCGGGACACCTTGCGCGGCCCAGCCCGAAAGAGCACGGGAGACAGGATCAGGCTGGTCAGGAACAGGCGCCAGAAGGCAATGGCCGCAGGGGGAGCAGGGGTGAGACGAATGAGGATGGCCGCGCTCGAAACAGACAACACCCCCACTGCCAAAGCCCCGTAGAGCTGTATGGCAGCCGGGGTGTCAGGTGTTTCGGGACCCTCAGACTTTAGCATAGGACTGGGTAAGCATGTCGCGGAAGGCGCTGAGCGAGTCCGCGCGGTCGGGGTCCTGGGTGCTGTAAATCTGAATGAGATTTGTCAGCATGCGGACCAGCATAAACCGTGTGGGCGTCGGACTCAGATAAGCTGGGTGGAAACCAAAACCGTTCGTCATCAAAAACTGCACACATTCGCCGCGGTTCAGCAACTGACCCTTCTCAAACGCGTCAATGAACAGGCTGTCGTTGTACTGCAAGAGAAAGTGACCAGGCATGCTGATGCCGACCACCGGAATGCGCAGGCGGCGGGCAATCAGAAGATAGATCAAGGACAAGCTGATAGGGATGCCCAGGCGGCGGTCCAACACCTGATTCAAATAGCTGTTATCCGCATCGTAATAGCTCTCGCGATTGCCGGTGAATCCCAGTTCTTCAAAGAAGTAATGGTTTAATGCCTCAATCAGCTCGCGCCCTTTGAGACCCTGTTCTTCCATCCGTGCCTTGAAGTCTTGCGCCATGGTGTCAAGCATGTCCCGGTAGTGCTGGCGGTTGATCGTAGGATAACCGGATTCCGCAATCAGAAAAGCGCCTTCTTCCAAGTCAATCCAGGCGGAGGGCATGGCCGCGAAATGCCGGAAGCGCTCACCCAGCTCGTCGAGGCGCAGACGTTCCAGAATGCTGTACACGCGCGTGCGCACATGGGGGTCCAACGACGTGCGGGCGTCTTCGAGAAATGGCTGGGCCTCCTGTCGGGATTCGATCAGGCGCTGCCGTGCAATTTGCGCCGTTTTGATATCGTCATCCCCCAGAAGATGAATCAATGCCTTGATTTCGCTTTCAGTCAGTGTTTTCATGGCCGCCGCTCCTTTCTTCTGTGCTCAAATGCGGCCGAGGTACCGTGGATACCTCCAGTATATGGAACAACTGTCGGCAATGTTCAGGCACGACCAGCCGTTATCATAGGTATTCGCGGTGCTTCGCGATTTTCCTGCCTATTCTGAAATCCCGTGGCATGCGGGACTGTAATTCCATTATACAGGGCATGGCAAGAGCATATGCCGCCAATATCCCAGATATCGGCCGAAGTGCCCTGGATTGCCATTAACAAACATTGGGGTGCCCGGCGGATCTTACCAGTATTCTTCCCATTTATGGCCAAGCTCAGCAGGTGCCATCCAAAGAAGCCGGCGCGGAGCAGATCCGTGCCGGCTTCTCTTGGCTGTGCTATTCTAATCTGGACAGGAATCCCACCGACTGACAGGGCGATTTAACGGGCATGTTTTTAGTGTGGATTCATGCCGCAAAAGGAGGCGCGGTCCAGTGGTTGCAGACCAGCAGAAAATATTGGCTTATATTGGCCGGGTAGCACATCAGAGTCCTGTGATTCAGATGGTGGTGGGCTACTTAATGGCTGATCCCGGGCGCCTGAGCTTTGTCCGCCAGTGGCCTGACGATCAGACCTTGGCGATGGCTATGTCTCTTCACCGACGGCTGGAACTGGCTGGGCCTGTCTGGCAGGGCTATGTGCGCGGAGTCCCCGTGCCGGATCCCCTGACCTGGATTCAGGCAGCAGCGCCTTTTCGGGCATCGGGGGTTGCGGTGCGGCTGTCCACGGACGACGTCTGGCTCATGGAGGCCGTGCAGCCCATGATCTTGCGGGAACAGGCGGCGGAGTCCCGCACCCACCTCGCGGAACGCATGCGCTCTGTCCGCCAGGAATTGGACCGGGCTCTGGATTTGTACAATGAAATGCGCCATATTATGGAAGTAGACCGCGAACGCCAGCCCCATCTCGAAAAGTTTCTGGCGATGGCCCAAACCCAGATGCAGGGAATGGGGCAGGAACTCAAAATGCTGAAGGATAATCTTGATGAGAGCTAGCACCCGTACGGTCTGGAAGGGGGAGAGTCATCATCGATAAGGAACAGCAGGTGGTGTTGCTTAATGCGGATATTCGCGGAGAACACGATGCCATTGTGCATTATCTGACCCATTCGTGGACCGTGGCCGAGGTATACGGATCGCGCATTGAGTCTATTGCCCGTGACGAGATGCGGCACTTGAAATGGCTGGCGCATACAGTCGTCTATCTGCAGGGCGTTCCGGATTTTTCACCCCGGGAAGCGGAGCCGGTGCTGTCGCTGAATGAGGCGCTCGACATCGATATCGCGGCGGAAAATCAGGCGATAGCGCAGTATGAGGATCACTTGGCGCGTCTCGGCGACCCCAAAGTCCAGGCACTGATTTCGCGCATTCTGATAGATGAAAGAGACCATCGCCGCCAGTTTCAGGAAATGGCCGCCGAGGCCCCCGAGCCCTTGCGGGCAGAGGGGGGAAAGGACAAGCCCACGGCCGCCGTGGCGCAAGACCTCCAACAGATTCTTAGCTTTGAATACCGCCAAATTTTGGAATATCTGTTCCGATATTTTGTGGGCGTGCATGGCCGGGCGATGGGCATGACGGATGAAGACCGGGCCGTCGATGAGATGAAACATATGGGCTGGGTGGCGGAGTCCATGGCTTTTGCGGGACAGTTTCCCCGGTGGCAGAAGGCACCGGGAGACAGGCTGTCGCCGGCCAGACGCGACGAACAGCAGGTGTATGCGCGTGTGCTGGCGTGGTCCGAACAGGAAGCGCCCGACGTGGCTCCCCTCCTGCGCCGCATTATCGCCCATGAGGAGTACCAGGTCCGCACGATGCAGACCGAGCCGTGGACAGTGGGATCCTTAAAGAATCCAGTGGGATCCTTAAAGAATCTAGAAGGGTAGGGATGACAATGGACTACTTATCACGGGACCAAGCGCCTCTGAATGCCTCCGAATGGGCGGAACTGGATGAGGCCGTCCGCCGGGTTATCGCCAACCAAGTGACAGGCCGGCGGTTTCTGTCGCTATTTGGTCCAGTGGGCGCTGGGGTGCAGGTGATTCCCGTGGACCGCACCCCGGGCATTGACCAGGGTCAGGTGGACATGGTGGGGGAAGTCAACGATGCCGTCAGACTGTCCAGCAGAATCTACCAAAAGGTCCCTATGCTGCACATGGATTTCATGGTTTTCTGGCGGGATATTGAATCGTCCAGAACCCAAGGAGTGCCGCTGGACTGGTCAATGGCCGAAGCGGCGGCGGCGTTTGTCGCTCAGGCGGAGGACCGCCTCATACTGGAGGGGGATGCGGACGACCAGGTGGATGGGCTGCTTACCGTTCCCGGACGCCAGATTCGGACGGCCGCGGCGCAGGGGGAAGCCGGAAGCGGTTTTCATGATGTCGTGAAAGCCGTCGACGACTTAAGTGCAGCCGGATTTTACCCTCCCTACACGGTGGTGGCAGGTCCCAGTCTCTATGCGGCATGGCACCGCCTGTACGGAAACACAGGAGTGTTGGAGATTGAACAGATACGCCGCTTGGCGGACCAAGGGGTATACGTAACGCCGCTCATGCCGGCGCACTCGGTGCTGGTGCTGGCTGCCGGGGCGCAGAATATGGATTTGGCGGTGGGGGCTGATGCCCAGGTGGCCTACGTGGAGTCGACCTCGATGAACCACCGCCTCCGCGTCATGGAGACCCTAACGCTGCGCATCAAGCGTCCCGGCGCCATCTGCCACATTGCTCCCGCCAAATCCTGAGGCGACACGGGGTCCGCAATAAGATTCAGCGGGATTGGGGACAGGCGGCACGAGAACCGAGTGTGCCGGGGAATCTTAGACACATTGGTGTGGCCTCCCGGACGCGAACCGGCCACACCAGAAGCAGCACAATACTCTGAAGATGAGGAGCTCGCTTGCCGGGAATGAATTCCGGGCATGCTCGCGAGCATTTGGTGATGCGGATGCCAGATAACGGTGGAAACGACACAAACAATTTCGTGCAATGGAGGCATGCGCCTGCCCGGGAGTGGAAGTTTTGTCCGCTGTGCAGCCATGCTCTATGTTCGCGCGTCTGGGACGGGAAGGACCGCAGATATTGTGAGCATTGCGGATTTGTCTACTGGGAGAGGGCGCTGCCGGCCGCGGCGGTGCTGGTTTATGAGCCGGTGCGCCAGGATGTCCTGCTGGTCACCCGCCGCTATCCCCCTGCGGCGGGCGGACTGACCTTTCCTGGAGGCGGGATTGAACTGGGGGAAAGCGTAGCGGCGGCGGCAGTCCGTGAAGTCCGGGAGGAGACCGGTGTCCACGTAGCAATTGACCGCCAATTCGGCACGTGGTCCACCCCGACGAACGAAACCATCATCAGCTTCTTCCTAGGCCATCCGGTCGGCGGGCAGTTGAGCGCGGGAACTGATGCGTTGGATGCGCGGTATTTTCCCTTGGCTACCGCCCCGTCACTGGTCTTTGACTTGCATGATATGGTGTTGCGGCTCTTTCGGACTGAAATGCTGATGGCGTTTCACTCTTGAGATCATTCGTAGCGGCTCGCAAGAGGCAGGGAGCTGCACGGCCAGCGCATCTAATATTTCGTGCATGAGGGCTAACTGCTGGTACAGGTGGCGGGCGCTGGTGTCCCGGTGATAGTCGTCAGCCATTGACTGAAGCGCGTCGTGAAGGCGCTGGATAAGAATATCGACATGCCAGGGGTCCGGTTTCACTGAAAAATCCCTCCTTTGCCAAGAAGCCCGGGTGCCGCCCAACGAGTGGGGTTGCGGTGTAGTATACAGTTATGGTTGCGGGATCAAAAATGTGAGCCTGTGGCGGCTTGTCCACTGGCTCACATTTCGTTCGGGTGCGTAAATATCTGGGCGCTATGAAGAAACATGAGAGGATGGAGGCTGGCTGGGCTGGGAGCGCTTGCGGTCTTTCCACAGGGAATAGCCGAATGCTAAACCAGAAACCCACCAAGGACGCGCCTTGGCGCGGGAAACGGTCTTGGCGCCGCGCCGCGCTTGCAAAAACCCCGCAATGCCTGCCGCAACCAAGCCCACACGATAGGCCGATGTGCGGACTTCCTGCACGGTCTGTCCCAGCCGTGAAGTGGATTCTCTCGCTCCACGCATGATTCCCGCCAACTGGCCTTTAATTTCTGAAATTTCTTTGGCAATTGTCTGTTCGAGACGGATCACCCGCAGGGCGATGACGAGGATCATAATCCCCGCTCCGAGCACGAGAAGCGTGAGAACGGCAAAACAAATCGCAATAACCGTCAGCGCGCCGGCACTAGTCATGCACCTTGGTCCTCGTGCGGGTCGGAGTCCGCCATGTCGGCGTCATCCAGCGGAATTTCGGTGACGGCCTTTTTAAAGAGAGTTTGACCTTTCTGCGTCAAGGAGTCCCGGATATCGCGGACACTGCTCTGAAACTGGTCAAGAGAGTCCTGAGTCTTCTGTTTCAGCGTGCCCCGCGTATCTTCGCCAGTGCTGGGCGCCATCAGAATGCCAGCCACCACTCCCAAAGCCGCGCCGATAATCAACCCGCTTAGCCGATCCCATGATCTGTCGTTCATCATATCGCCTCCCTGAATTTCCTCTATTGTGACACATCTGGGGACCGCAGAAAAGTGCTCGGGCGGCGTCAGGATATTCTCCGGTGATGGCACGGCGCGATTTTTTGGATAAAGTGACAGGACTGCCAGCAGAAAATCTCCTCTGGGGGAAAACATTCGGGCCCACGGGATCCATTGAGGAAACGACAGGATAGAACGGCTATGATATACTATGTGGGTTTCGAAGTCACAGTAAGGTTTATCTTGGACGACATGGTGGGATTTGGTGTGCGAATCAAGCGTTCTGGGACGGCAACTGGATGAAAATTGCAATCGTGACCGAAACCTGGTGGCCATCTACGGATGGTGTTGTCACGCGCGTGACGGCGACCGTGAGGGAACTGCGGCGTATGGGCCATGAATTGCTGATTGTGGCCCCGCAGGGGGGCGCCAGTGAGTTCGAAGGCATCCCCGTCAAATCGGTGCCGACGTTTTCTGTCGGGTTTGTCTATGGTGGCAAGCCTTGGGGATGGCCTTCCCCGCATGTCAAGAGGTACCTGAGGGATTTTGAACCCGATGTGGTGCATGTTGTCAACCCTTTTGTTCTGGGGATTGCGGGAGTGATGGCAGCCCGCCAGCTGGAATGTCCGCTGGTGGCGTCTTACCATACCAATATCGCTCAATATGCGGACTTCTATCATTTGGGGGTTTTCAAACCAGCGGTGTGGGGACTGTTGCGAATGCTGCACAACCAAGCGGTATACAATCTTGCCACGTCGGAAGCGATTAAGAAAGAAATCACCGCGCACGGGATTGAACGGGTCCAGGTATGGCGGCGCGGGGTGGATCTGGAATCTTTTCACCCCCGACACCGGGACAAGGCCATGAGGGAGCGCTTGACGTCGGGACACCCGGATCAGACGATTGCGCTGTATGTGGGCCGCATCGCCAAGGAAAAGGGGCTGGCGCGGCTGCTGTCGCTGTTTCAGAAAAATCCGGATGTCAATCTCGCTCTGGTTGGGGACGGCCCTGCGGTCGAGTATTTCCAGGATCGCTTCCAGAAGACGCCCACAACGTTTGTAGGAAAACTTTTAGGGCAGGATCTGGCTGCTGCCTATGCCTCGGCGGACTTTTTCGTATTTCCGAGCACGACGGAAACCCTGGGACTGGTTCTTCTCGAAGCTATGGCTTCGGGGCTGCCTATTGTGGCGGCCGAATCGGCGCCGTCCCATGAACTGATCGACCATTCGGGGGCCGGCCGCCTGTTTCCGAGCAATCAGCCTTACCTCCTCGGAGAGATTGCGCACGGTCTGATTCATGACGGCCCAGGACTGGGAGTGTTGTCGGTGAAAGCCCGACAGGAAGCGGAGAAGTGGGGATGGCAGGAACCAACGAGAGAATTAGTCCACCTGTACGAAAAAGCGATACGAGAGTTCCGGGCAGGGAGATGACCCGGCTCTATCAATTTGTCCAGTTTGTTTCGGTGGGATTTGGCAATGCCGTCATCGATCTTCTTTTTTTTAATGGGCTCTACTGGCTGTTTCCGACACGCAATGTGGACCAGCTGGTGGTTTACAATACGATCGCAGTGGTGGCGGCCATTCTCAACAGCTATATCTGGAACAGCCGCTGGACGTTTCGCCAGCAAGTGCGTTCCCGGGGCAAAGATGCCTTGCGCCAGCGTGTGCTGTTTGTTATCCAGTCTCTGATTAACATTGTCGTGAACGACCTGATCCTCTGGCTGATTGCTCCGATGGTGCTGGAGGTGCATGCGATTCCTCATGTCATGGCCAACAACATTGCCAAATTGGCGGCGATGTTCTTAGCATCACTAACCAGCTTTATCATGATGAAGCTGTTTGTGTTTGTGTGAAGTCCCTCCTCCTCATCCAGTTTTATCCACATCCTCTTCCTTGATATTTCCAGTGCCACATGTTTTGCTCCGCAATCTGCCTATTTTTGCGCTGTTTCATGGGGGTGTTCCCCGAGTTCCGCCCAAATTATGGGACCTCCATGCAAAACTGGGCAGATTGTCCCGGAAGACCGCAAGGATGGGGCCATAGGCGCCTAATGGGCGTCAGCGCTGCAGGCGGAGTCTGACAGGACAGGCAATCTTTTTTACACTGGCCCCAGCCAAATTGTTGGAAAATCAACAACCGGGGGATCCACACTTGGGGTGAATCTGGCACATTGTGCCGGAAGGGCCACTCTCCGCGTCCCAACCCGTCAGCTAACTCCGGAGGCAATATTCTAAAGGGGAGAATTGATTAATGCACTTTCGATTTTGGCAGGGAACCGCAATGGCTGGCATCACCGTAGCTGCAGGAATGATGGTCTCCAGTGCCGCCATGGCCGCGTCTGTAACGGCTACGACGGCGGCGCTGGCACAGGAACACCCGGCGATGAATCAAGTGCTGCAGCAAGGCAGTGTCTCTCACTGGGTGGCGACTTTGCAGGCAGATCTCTATCTTCTCGGCTATCACAGTGTCGGCGCAGATGACGGGATCTTCGGTCCCGAGACGCTGGGCGCTCTAAAAGCTTTTCAGTCCGCAAACGGCTTTCAGCCCACGGGGATCACCAGTGCGCCGGTTTGGCAGGATATACTGGCGGGATTCAATTTGGCGCCGCGCTACCAGGGGCCGATGACCTTTTCAGTCAGCGTGCCGGCCATTCCCGAGCCAATGCATCCCGCGTTCTACCAGCAATTGAGCAATGGCAGCCAGGGACCGTGGGTGGTGACGCTGCAAGATGACCTTAAGCTTCTCGGCTACCCGCAAGTGGGACCCAGTGACGGCATTTTTGGTTCGAAGACCCAACAGGCCCTGGAAGATTTCCAGACCAGCCAGAACCTGGCGCCATCAGGAGTAACGACCTTCCAGACGTGGCGGCAGATTCTTACCGGGCTGGGCATCCTCGGCAGCACGACCTCCATCGAGAAAGCTCCAGCACCGGCGGCGAGCACGGCGACAGAACCGGCGGTGAGCACGGCAGCAGCACCGGCCGCCAGCACAGGCTACGCGCACACGGGCCCCGTGGCGCCTGCCGCCCAGTCAATCGACGGGCGCCCGATTATTGCCGTCTACAAGGTGCGGGCGACAGCGTACGGGCCGAGTCTTCAAGACAACTACCCTTATGGGCCCGTCGATGCTTTTGGGCAGCCGCTGGAGCCGGGCATGGTGGCTGTTGACCCCTCTCTCATTCCACTCAAGTCCTACCTGTATGTCACAGGCTACAGCGATGGAAATCTGCCTTCGGGAGGATTTCTGGGACGAGCGATGGATACAGGGGGAGCGATTGTGGGGCATCACATTGACATTTACCTGAACGCCAATTCCCAGACAGTGTCCAATTTCGGTATCGAGCCTGTCACGGTCTATGTCTTAGGACAGTAGAGACCGGTTATGCAAGAGCCCCGCGCCGCAACTTGGCCGCGGGGCTCTTGCATAACCGGTTATCTTGTCCCAGGCCATCCGGCAATTTTTGGCCAGGTCACGGTCAGGCAGGATTTTCCTGCCCAACCCGCGAAGTACTATAACGAGGTGAAGCAGAGATGAGAATTCACTCATTTAACGAGTTCTGGCCACTTTATCTACACCAGCATCAACAGCCGGGCACACGCCTGCTGCATTTTATTGGGACGGGCGGCGGGGTCATCCTGGTCCTTTTAGCGTTGCTGACGATGAATGTCTGGGACTTGCTCATGGGTGTCGTGGTGGGCTACGGTCTGGCCTGGTACGGACACTTCTTTGTGGAAAAAAATCGTCCGTCGACTTGGCGGCATCCGCTATATTCCGTGCGGGCAGACGTTGTGCTCTTCTGGATGATGCTGACCAGGGGATTTGCCTTTGACGACGCGGCTCTCCAGCGGAATTCGTTAAAGGGCAAGCGGGGCGTTTAGCCGCCATCCTTTTGGCATACCGCGCTCCTCCTTTCTATATAGATGAGAAAAGAGGAGGCGAACTCCGTGACACGACGTTTATTCCGCCGCGCCCTGGCGTTGGCCGCAATTATGGGGACCGGCGCGATATTAGCCGGATGCGGCAGCCAGACGAGCATGGGCAATATGCCGGGACCTGTCAGGAGGGTGGTCAACACACCAACACTGACGGGGCGGAATATTGCCGTCAACATGCTGAACGCCACGGGCAACCAGTCCTATATCGGCACAGGCCGGATTCCTGGCTATTACAGCTACGGCCCGTCTTATGACGACGGCAGCAACACCTATTATGTAACCTTTGAGGTGCCGGTCAACACCGAGGGGATTGAGAAGCAGCTGAGTTACATCCCGCGCCCCATTGAGTCCACTACGATTCTGGATGATGTGTATATCAATATACCGCAATTGCCAGGTTTGGCGTATGATCGTTTGTATTACGATCCGAGTACCCGCTTGGCGCCATTTTCGTTTAAACTGCTGCCGACAGGCGCTGTGCTTGATGAGTCGTGGGATGCGGTGCTGGTCAATAGTTGAGACCGCACCCGCAGGGGACAGTATGGGAAAGGCGGTGGGACACGCGGACCGTTACGAAGAAAACCGCTGGGGGTTCACAACCCGGGCCATCCATAAGGGACAAGCTCCTGACCCAGTGACAGGCGCCACAATCATGCCCATCTACCAAACCAGCACGTATACACAGAAGCTGGATGGGAACCCGGCCCCGTACGAATATGCCCGGGGGGACAGTCCCAACCGGGATGCTCTGGAAGAGGCGCTGGCCTCTTTGGAAGGCGGGGATTTCGCGGTGTCTTTTGCCTCCGGAATGGCGGCAGGCGATGCCGTGCTCCGGCGTTTGGCGCCCGGCGATCATATCATCGCGGGAGCAGATTTGTACGGCGGGGTATATCGCCTGTTGGAGAGCATTTACCGTCCGCAAGGTATTCGCACCGATTACTGCGACCTGTCGCGGCCCGATTGGGTGGACCGCATCCACCCTGCCACGCGCTTGGTATGGCTGGAGACGCCGACCAATCCCCTCTTGCAGATAGCTCCCATGGAGTTCATCACGGAGGCGGCGCACCGCCGTAATCTGGAGGTAGTTGTCGACAATACCTTTGCTTCGCCGTATTTGCAAAACCCGCTGCAGTGGGGTGCGGACCTGGTCATGCATTCCATGACTAAATACATTGCGGGACACTCGGATGTGATCGGGGGGATTGTCGCTGGGCGCAGCACATCTTGGCGTGAGCACCTGACGTTTGTGCGCAACGCTGCGGGCGCTGTGATCAGTCCCTTCGACGCATGGCTGACACTGCGGGGCCTCAAGACGCTGGCCTTGCGCATGGAGCGGCACAGCGAGAACGCCGGGCGCATCGCCGAATGGCTGGCGGCTCAGCCGGCCGTGGGGGCAGTGTATTATCCCGGCCGTCAAAGAGGGTGGCAGCAACAGATGCGGCTCCCGGGCGGCATGGTCTCTTTTGTGGTGAAGGATGCGGGAGCCGAAGAGGCATTTCGTGTGCTGCGCCGGCTCAGGGTGTTCAGTGTGGCGGAAAGCCTGGGCGGGGTCGAGTCGCTGGCCAGCCACCCCGCCACGATGACCCACGCGGCGCTGCCCCCAGAAGAGCGGGAACGCCGGGGGATCGTCGCGGGTCTTATCCGGCTGTCTGTCGGGATTGAAGATCTGGGCGACTTGCTGGCAGACTTGGAGCAGGCGCTGGCCTCTTCCTGAAAGGGGGAGCGGTTAGCCGCCCGCCAATATTTCGCTGAGGCGGGTGACGCCTTGCGCCAGATCGCTGTCCGACGAGGCCAGGGAGATGCGCACGTAAGACTCCGTGGCCGACCCGAAAGCTGACCCAGGGGCTACGGCAATATGTTCTTGGGCCAGAAGGTTCAAGGCGAAAGTGCGGGAGTCGGCATGGGTCCGGGAAATATCCACCAAGAGGTAGAAGGCGCCGGCCGGAGCCTTGACTGGAATATTTCGCGAACGCAAGATGTCGAGGCACAGGTCCCGGCGCTCCCGGTAGTGGCCCAGCCGGGTCTGAATTCCCGGCCCGCCCGCTGTCAAGGCGGCCATCCCCGCGTACTGCAGAGGCTCGGACACGGAGGACCACAGTCCCATTGCAATCCGGTTGAGAGATTCCATGGCCCGCTCTGGTCCCGCCAGATATCCCAGGCGCCAGCCTGTCATGGCGTACGTCTTTGAAAAGGAATACACCGATAATGTCCTTTGCGGGGCGATCACGGCCGGAGAGAGGGGAGACCGCCCGTAGACAATCTGGTCATACACCTCATCCGAGATAATCCATAAATCGTGCTGCTCGGCGAAGTCGACAAGTTTTTCGGTGAGTTCCGGGCTGGGAATGCTGCCAGCGGGATTTCCCGGAAAGTTGACAACGAGCGCCCGGGTCTTAGGAGACACCAGATTCTGGAGGGCGCTCAGGTCTGGCCAAAAATCGGGAGCTGCCAGCGGGTACGGCACGGGTTCCAGGTGCAGGGCTTGCACCCCGCCCAGGTAGTCAGGCCATCCCGGATTGGGCACCAGCACCTGCTCGCCGGGCCGCATGGAGCCCATGAATGAGACGAACAGCGCCGGGATGCCGCCGGGGGTCACGAGGATTTCTTGCGGGGAGCGGACCACATGGTTGACGCGCTGGATTTTTTCGGCAAGGGCCTCCCGCAGGGGGGCGATTCCCCATGATGACGTGTAGTGGTTGTGTCCATCCTGGGCCGCCCGGCAATAGGCGTCGATGACGGCCGGATCCGGGGGAAAATCTGGTTCGCCGGTTTCCAGACGGATGACATCCGGCATTTGCAGGGCCAGATCCAATATTTCTCTAATGCCTGAAGTTGGCAAATCTTCGCTTTGAGCCCAATGCACGGTACCGTTGTCCCCTTTCGCAGATGGCTGGACCATCACGTCACTAGTGTACGGCTTCGGCCGCCAGGCCAGCAACAACACCGAGCACAATTAAGAACCAGATCGCGAAAAGATGGGAATTTAGAGGAATGCGCGCAGCCGATAGCGAATGTTACGATATGGACTATAAAGGGATCGCACCAGAACTTCACAGACAAATTGCCCAGACACTGCATGACGTCTTCCAGCTGGATCACTTCCGGCCAATGCAGCAAGAAATCATTACAAGTGTTTTTCTGCATCGCAGCCAGTTGGCGATTTTGCCAACGGGAGCCGGAAAATCTTTGTGCTATCAGCTTCCGGCTGCCCTTTTGCCGTCCGTGACCGTGGTCATTTCACCGCTGCTGGCACTGATGAAAGATCAGGTCGACCGGCTGCAGGCTCTAGGAATTCCCGCTTACCAGTTGAGCCATTGGGACTCGGCGCAAGAGCAGCGGCGGGTGATGCAGTTGTGGGAAAAGGGTCAGCTTAAAATTGTGTTTATGGCTCCGGAGCGATTGCGGCATCCGGAAATTGCGCGCCGGCTTCCCGCTTTGGGCTGCGGACTTCTGGTCGTGGATGAAGCCCATTCGATTTCAGAGTGGGGGCACGATTTCCGCCCGGACTACCGGAGGATCCGGCGCTTTCACGAACAGATCGGCCAGCCCCCGATTCTGGCCCTGACCGCGACCGCTACCCCGGCAGTGGAAGAAGACATCTTGCGGCAGTTGGGGCTCGACCGCGCATCGTGCCGGGTGACCCGGCGGCCCATTGACCGGCCTAATATATATTTAGGGGTGGACGTTGTGAAAAGCCGCACGGCCCAACGCGCCCAGGTGCTGGAACGCATTCGGGCCGAGGCTGGCGCGGTGATTTTATACACGGACACCCGGCGTCAGGCGGAGGATTGGGGGGCGTGGCTGGCACGGGCGGTGGCGGAACCCGTGGCCGTATACCATGCGGGCTTGGCGCGGGACGTGCGCCTGGCGGTGCAGGACGGATTTGCCTCGCGCCGCATCCGCCTGGTCGTGGCTACCACGGCCTTCGGCATGGGAATAGACCGGTCCGACGTGAAAGGTGTCATCAATGTGGGCATGCCCGAATCCATTGATGCTTACAGTCAGGAGTGGGGCCGCGCCGGGCGCGATGGGGAGCCGGCATGGTCGTCCATGGTGATTACGGCGTCCGATATTCAGGGCCGGCGCCGGATGATTGAGCGGGACCGGCCACAGCTGGCCGAGATTCAAGAGTTCGCCCAGCGCCTCCAGCAATTGCCCGTGGGACGGCCGTTTTGGTGGACACCCCCGCTCCCGGACGGCGACAGCAGCGGTGACCTGGCCGAAAATCACCTAGCCGCTCTGGAAGAGATGGGTCAAATCACTGTGGCCTCCAAGCGGGCGCACGAAATGCTGCTGACGATTGCGCAGCCGATTGAGGACTGGACAGTGTCCGCCCTTTATGACCGCATGCAGCACCAATTCACCCGGCGCATGGAGCGCTATGAGGCCATGAAGGCTTACGTAGTGTCCACGACGTGCCGCCGGCAAGCTATTAGCGGGTATTTTCAACAGGAGCTCGAGCAGCGTCCTGACGTGTGTTGCGACTGCTGTGACCGGCAGCAGCACCCGGAGCCGCCCGTACCCAGGGAGGAAGCCGGCGGATTGGAAGACCGCGTGCGCCAGTGGCGGAAAGCCCGTGCGGCGCAAGACCAGGTTCCCTCCTATATCGTCTTCAGCGACAAGGTGCTGCGCGAATTGTGCGAGAGGCGTCCCCAAGACGAGGTCCAGTTGGCCCAGTGCCCAGGGATGGGCCCTGTGCGCACGGCCCGTTACGGGGCCGACTTGCTGGCGATGCTCCAAGGAGAGGGGCCCCGCGCCCGCAAGACCGCCCCATCTGCTAAAGAAGAGGCCTGGCTGCTGTTTGCGGAAGGCATGCCCCTGACTGGGGTGGCGCTGCGGGTGCGGCGGCAGCCGTCTACGGTGGTGGGGTATCTGGAGGACTGGATTGCGGCGAATGAGACGGAGTCCTGGCAGTGGTATTGCGGCAGCGTGCTGCCCGCGGATGTCGGGCGCCATATTGGCGAAGCCTGCGCGCAGATGCCGGAGGCGCCTCTGCGCGAACTCTATGACTATTTCCATGGAGAATACAGTTTTGACACCCTGCGCATCGGGCGTGCGGTGCATGCCAAGCTAGGGAGCGCGGCCCACGCGGGCCGCTAGCCAAATGCCGATGCTGATGCTGCCCCCTGTCGCCAGGAGCTGGCAGGCCGGTTTGTTCAGGTGGTGCCGGACCTTGCGGTCCGACAGGTAAAAACCCAGCAGGCCCCGCGCGACGTAGCGGTGAAATGGCGCATCAGGCAGGCCTTTGGCCTGGACCAGCACATGCCGGTAAATCATCTGAATCCGCCCGGTGGCCTGGCTGGGCGTGTCATAGTACGTCACAAAATTGAGATCACCGCCTTCAAGGTCTTCTTCTTGGTCAATGAGGTAATCCAGCAAAATGTGGAGAGCGCCCAGCCACGGAAAATACAGCGCAAATACCCGCTGCACCGCCGCGGAATCTGGATGGGCATCTTGGGCCATGGTCAGCAGGGCAAAGAGTCCGAGGGTCGATCCGGCGGCTGCGGAGAATTCCCACCAGAACAGCCCGTCGTGAGGATTCGCTTCCCGCCGGAACCACGCATCCAGGTTCGCCACGCGCGTGTCTGCCGGCCCGTGTTTGTACACCTGCAAATCGATATACAGCTCAACCAGCTTGCGCATGGGCGCGGCAATGGCCTGGTATCCCGGAAAGAACTGCAGAGCTGTCTGCGAGCTTTTGACGAGAGACGCCATGTAGCCGCCGTCTTCTCCCTGGGGATGGTCCCGGTAATAATCCCGCACGGGAGCGGCGGGCGTGACGGCATCCAGCAGCGACTGGTGAAGCCACCGCAAATTCCCAGGATCCTGGGACGGTCCGCGGTCAGTGACAGTATCGAGGTAGTCGCACAGTGTCTGGTACGGTACCAGAAATTCCAGTAGATAGCCTTGAGGATCCCGGGACGGTCCCCCAAAGACACCTCCGCCCTCGCAGTGAAACTGTTTGTCGCGCAGAGAAATCAGGGCCTGCTGGCGCAGCATCGGGTCGGGAATATGTTCGGCGGTTTCTTTCAGTTGGGTGATCGCATGGATGACGCGGGGGCGGACGGACCGGAAATATTCTGTCCCCCAGCGCCATGATCTCACGAAATCCACCGAGTTTACGCTCATTGTGTTCTGATCCTTTCTTGCTGACGATTGCCTGTGATGCCGCCCAAGATCTGTACGCCTGTATTCTTAGGCTATGCCAGGTTCTGCGGCGGTTAGACCGCCTTCCGGGAAAGGCGGAGGCCAAGGAAGTCCCGGACGGGCGAACCTCCTTGGCCTCCCGCTTTGGCAGAGACTGTGAGAGCGCGGGACGGAAATGCTCTGCATACTCCACTTATGGAGAAAGTTTCCTCATTGTATCACGTTGTCTCCGCCCGCTATTGCCCGGTCCCCGGCCGCTTGGGCAGCGGGGGCGGGGCCAGATGGGGCTTCACCGAAAAGTCCGGCCATGACGGGGGCGCGTCCTTCAGCCGGTCCATGGCCTCTTGAATGGACCGGCGCAGCTGCTCGTCGTGGTGGCGGGCATAATCCTCCGGGGTGTTCTCGACGGGAATGGTCGGGTCCGTGCCATAGTTTTCCACGCCCCAGCCGACATCATTGAACCAGAAAGAAAATTCCGGCTGGGTGGTAATGCTGCCGTCGACGAGACGGTGCCGGGCCCAGATGCCGATGACTCCCCCCCACGTGCGCTGCCCCACCAAGGGGCCGATGCCCATCAGTTTGAACGAGTGGGAGAAAATGTCGCCGTCCGAGCCGGCATATTCGTTGGTCAGTGCCACGATTGGGCCCACCACACTATCTCCGGGGTAAGGTTCAGGCTGGCCGTGGCGGGGGACGTCGTATCCCAGACGTTTTCGCTGCAAATTTTCCAAAATAAGTTGAGACACATGGCCGCCGCCATTGAAGCGCACATCAACGATAACTCCCTCCCGCTCCGATTCGGCGAGATATGCGCGGTAAAATTCGGCGAAGCCGCGGGGACCCATGTCGGGGATGTGCACATAGCCAATTCGGCCGCCAGAGGCTTGGTGGACGGTTGCGCGATTCTTGTTGACCCACTCGCGGTAGCGTGCCGGCATTTCCTGTTCGAGCGGCACGACGGTGGTATGGAATTTCTCACGGGTGGCTGATTTCAGAACTTCGAGCCCTACTTCTTTTCCCGCTTGGCTGACCAGGTGCGCTAGAGGCGGGAGATCTGGGCCGAGGGGCTTATTGTCAATCATGACGATGATGTCGCCTTCCTCGATGCCGGTGCCCGGGGCGGCTAGCGGCGAGGTCTCTCCGGGCTGGGTGCTGTCCCCGCGCACGATATGCACGAGGCGGTAGCCATTGGCTGATGCATCCCATTCCCAGTCCGCTGCCAGGAGCCCTGCCTGGTTTTTTGGCTCCGGGCGGTAGTCCCCTCCCATTTCATAGGCGTGCGAGGTGCCGAGTTCTCCTTGCATCTCCCACACGACATCGGAAAACTCAGACCGGGTGGCAACGCGGGGCAAGAGCCTCTGGTAGCGTAGGAACATGCTGTCCCAGTCGAGTCCTGACATCGCCTGCGACCAGAAATTGTCCCGCATCAGACGCCACGCTTCGCGCAGCATCTGGTTCCACTCGGCGGGCTGGTTGACAGCGACGACAATGCGGTGAAAATCGACGTAGCCGCTCGCGCGTCCCGGCTTTTTGGGCGTTTTGTCATCCGTTTTCTCTCCGGCTTTGACGACTCTGAGGTGTTTGCCCGCCCGCAGCGCCAGTGTGGAGCGGTCAGCGCTCAGGGTGAAACTGGTCATATGCGTTGCCAGAGTCTCGGTCTTGAGATCTTTCAGAGAAAACTGATGGAGCACTGCGCGGGCGCCACCCTCTGCATAGAAGGACGAGTGCACGCTGCCGTGGGGTTCCGTCGTGGTCCAATACACATTGTCGGCGTCACAGGCCAGCTGCAGGTATAGCCCTTCACCGACAGGAAAGGGCACGGCGCGGTCAGCAATGCGGTCGAAGTCAATCTCTACGGCCGCCACAGATTCCTTGCCTTGCGGGGCGGCATCCGCGTTATCTTTCTCTTTTAGCGGCCGTGGTTCGGGCCAGAATGGGGATTTGCCGTCCTTTTGCAAGGGGATGGCATAGGGATGCATCCCATTGGGGAAACTCAGGTCGAACCGCAGATTGTCATAGACTGGGTCAAACACCCGGTGAGACAAAAAGTACAGGTAGCGGCCTTTCGGGTCGAATACCGGGCTCTGGTCCACCAGCACCGGACGGGTGACCCAGTGGGACTTCTGGCTGGGAATGTGGTAAATTTTGATGGCACTGGTCTTGGCCCCTTGGTGCAGGCTGTAAGCAAGCCACTGGCTGTCCGCAGAAAAATCCACGCCGCGGACAGGACCGTAGGCGGACGAGTCGATGGGCCTGAGGCTGAGAGTTTTCAGATCGGCCAGCCACAGTTCGTGGCGGTGATTCGCGAAGGCTGCTAAAGTTCCGTCTGCCGACACTTCCAGTGTGGTGATTTCTCCCGTGTCTCCAGGAATGCGCACCGTGCTCTGCGCCTCGAGGTCGATAAGCTCCAGCCCTTCCTCGCCGCCGTCGTCGGAGACGGTGAGCACGCGCGAGCTCCCAGGGACAAATCGGCTGAGCCGGTAGCGGACGCCGGCCAGCGCGCCCAGTGGCGTGCACGGCCCCTCCCAGTTGCCCATGTGAAACAGCTTGCCCCGAGAGGTCATGAGCAGGCTCTCGCCGTGTCCGGAAAGCTGATACTCCGTCCAGAAGTCTTGTGAGGGCACATAGCGGGTTTCAGACTGTGTGCGCTGGCTGTAGTAGCTGATGTCCAAACGGCGGTCTTCGCCGGTGCCAGGATTCAGCACGTACAGATCTCCGCCGGAATGGTACACAATCGCGTCACCGTCGGTGGCGGCATTGCGTACGAAATATGTTTCATGATCGGTATGCCGCTTGAGGTCTGAACCGTGGGCATCGGTAGAGTATATGTTGGCGTAGCCCTCATGGTCGGAGATGAAGTACAGGCGCTGGCCCACCCACATGGGAGAGGCCAGATTCCCATCGATGCCTTCGAGACGGTCAAAATGCGAGGAATCCTGGCGGCCGACCCAGATTTGCCCGCGCGTGCCGCCGCGGTACCGCTTCCAGCGGGCCGGATCAGCCGTGTTGCGCCCGAGCGCCAGCGCGCCCATTGGCCCAAAGGCGAGATTGTTGGCCGGCCCCAGATTCAAAGGCTCTGGATCGCCGCCAGTCAGGGGCACGCGGTAGAGCATAAACTGGGGGCGAAATGCCTGCTTGGCGTTCGAGGAAATGATCAGGTGCCCCTCAGGGGAAAAGGCCACGGGCTGGGTGTTGGCGGCCAGATAAGTCAGGTGGGTGATGGGCCCGCCCTCGGCGGCCATCAAGTAGACTTCGCTGTCTCCTTCCTCCCGGCCGACGAAGGCTACCTGGCTCCCGTCCGGGGAGAGGACGGGCCGTGTCGCGGAACCCCATCCAGCCGTGAGGCGCCGGGCTGTCCCGCCGCTTTGGGGCACAGTCCACAGTTCATCTTCTGAGACAAAAACAATACGGTTGTGCGCAATGGTTGGATACCGGTAGTAGCCGGACTGCGGCATAGTCATCCTCCTCATGTCATATCCATATCTTTAATGGGCTGTCAGTGTTTTGCATGCTGACCCACGCCGGGTAGTATGGGAGAAACCCCTCCGTTCCATGTTGTCAGCGCGGGGCGGCTGCCCATTGCCACAGCGCATCCAACAAGGCGTTCAATACGGCAAGCTGGTCGTGCAGGCCCATGGTCGGCACTTGGGGCTGGGTGACAGCCTGGGAAGGCAGCAGGGGCAGGTGCAGAAATCCGGCCGGGATGTCTGGCGCTGTGTGCCGGCTCAGGTACAAAGCCTGATTGCACATGAAGGTGCCGGCCGACAGAGACAGCTCTAGGGGATATCCCATGGCATGGACTGCTTCTTGCAGCTTCTTGAGCGGGAGGGTGCTGAAATACGCATCGGGGCCACTTGCCACTACAGGGTGGTCGTGGTAAATTTCTCCGCGGTTGTCCGCTATGCGGCTTTCCAGAAGATTGATCCCCACCCGCTCCAAAGTGGGCACCAGACGTCCCTGGGCTTGGCCTAGAGACAGTATGGCCTGCGGGTGGACTTGGCGGATCAGAGCCGGGAGTTGGCGCTCGACATCCTGTTTGCTCGTGGCCAGCTCCCGGGTGAGGACATACTCCCGCGGATGCAGGCGGGTGGCTACCTCCCGCGACACATTGACTGGGTCTTCTCCGAACGGGTCAAAATACGTCACCAAAATCACTGATGCTTTCCCACCTCTCCGGTGCCATTCCATACGGGAAGACGCGCCGCAAACAAACTGCAACGGCAGGTCTATGGGTGCCCTGCCGCTGTTTATGACACTGCAGATTTCATCGACATAAACCCTTTTCTAGTATATGGAAGTCCGGGGAATCCGGCAACTTATGCGCTGTGGCTGATGGGGGATGGATAATCGGCTGCGATTAAATCCAGGGGAATCCATGCCTCGAGATCTTCGACATACGAGCAAATGGGGTAATTGTCGCAAATTTTGTAAACGTCCCCAGACACGTGGTTCGTGACTGTGCGCAAGGCATGGCGGCGGCATTTTGGACAAATCATAATAGTGAGCATCGTGGACCTCCTTTTTTTGATCTTCTAATGCTATTAAACAAATCACATGTTTCCAATGTGTTACCAATGCCTGAAGATCCGCTGGTTGCGAAACTTTCCCAAGGAGCTGGCGGCTCCACCCTCGGGATACCATCACGGGTATATAATATAAAGAGTGAATGGCATCGTTTATGAGGCGCGGGGATATCCTACGTCATGGACAAAGGGCGGTGAAGAGGAATGGACTCGGCAAAACGCCCTGTCATCGCGAAGTACTGGGACCGGGACGACCTCATCCGGCGCATGCGCCGGATTGAGGGACAGGCCCGCGGCGTGCAGGCGATGCTGGACCGCGACGAGGACTGCAAAGCGATCCTCACCCAGTTGGCAGCCATATCCGGCGCGCTCAGCCAGGTGGCCCGGGTGGTCAGCGCCTGTGGGGTGGTTGACGGGATTGAACAGGCCGCGGGCCCTTTAGATCCCCAGCAGATCCGGGCCATTTTATCTGAGCTCAATGCGAAAGGGCGGCTCTGATTCCTCCTGCGGGCGGGAGTGCGAGAAAAACTTCAGGAACGGGGAGGTCTGGGTGGCGAGGCTGACACGGACAGGGAAAATAGTGTTGGTGGTCGTTTTGGCATGGGCGGGAACGCAACTCGACCCGGGCACGGCGCAGGTGACGGTGTCGGGTCCCCCGGACGGTGTCCTGCCGGTGCCATTTGCGGTGTTTGGACCTTACTCGACCCGGGCCAATGATGGGTATGAGGGGTCTAATGCCATGAGTCCTGTTGTTCCGTCCTCGTATACAGCATTTTTCCCTCCCCGGACCATCGGCATCCAGTTTATCAGCGACTCACCCCGGCACTTGGCGGGTGATGGACTGTCCATTGCCCTGTCGTCACCCCATGGTCCGGTCGCGACGGGGCCTATGGAGTATCAGTCTGATGGATTTGCGGGGGTTCTGACCCACTCGCCTCTGGCACCCGGGCGTTACCGGGTGCTGTTCAGGAGTCCAGGCTTCCAGACGGCGCAGAGCGCCTGGAATTTGACTGTGCGTCCCCTGCCCGCCCGGCAGCGGGCGGCAGAGCGAGCTTGTCTGGTGCCGGCGCCCGCGTACCTCGCGACGCTGAATGCGGAGCGCCAGACGCTGGGGGAGGCTGCGGTGCAGTGGAATGCTTCACTGGCGTGGGCCGCGGCTGCCCACGCCCTGTATGTGCAGCGAAACGGATATGATGCGCCGTCTTTCCATCTCGAATCGGCCAAGTCTCCAGACTTCACCGGACTCAACCCGTGGGACCGGGACATGGCCTTTGGCTGGGACAGCCCGCTGGACGGAGAGGTGGGAATTGAGTGGACGAAAGCCATGCCGGCTGCAGCCGTCATTCAGAATCTGGTGGACACGGTCTACCACAGGCTGTCCCTGCTGTCACCGAATGTGCTGGCCGTGGGTGCGGGCCAGAGCACGGGGGCCACGGGGGCTGTCGTGATGGATCTGGGCTACGGCTACCGCGCCCACCTGCCCTTGGCCATTACCTACCCAGCGTCCGGGCAGGCGGGGGTCCCGACCGGCTGGACCGACATGGAGAGCCCGGACCCAGTGCCGGGTGGATTTTCCCGCAAATTTGGGTACCCCGTCACGGTGGATTTCCCGACGGTGCAGCAGCTGGAGGGGGTGCACGCGGAGCTTTCCACGGCGGGCAAGGCAGTCCCCATCTACATTGACAGTCCGGGTGTCGGCGGCATGGCGGACAACCAGCTGGGCATCGTGCCGCGCCGTGTGCTGTTTCCGGACACGACCTATGCTGTCAAAGTCTCGGCCCAGGCGCTGTTTAACTCGCAGGTGAAAAAGCCTGTAGCGCTGCGCTGGTATTTTTCCACTGGAGCGACCGACCAGTCAGTGGCGGTGGACCCTGTCAAATCGGGAGAGGTAGCCGTGTCGGTGGTGCATGCGGGCAGTGGAAGGCCCGTTGCCGGAGATCCCGTCCGCATCTACCAGGTGGGTTCGGACTCCCGCCTGAGTTCCGTAGCGGAAGGCATCACCGATGCAAGGGGCATGGCCCGGTGCTCTGTAAAGCGGCCGGCCCGGCGCAGTCTGTTTGAAGCCGTGGCGGGTGGCGGCACAAGTATGCAATTTTGGTGGTGATAAGGCTGATGCTGAAAGATCCGCGAAAATACACTGCGACCGTGAATCTGCGGGGTCAGGCCGTCAGGATGGCCTGGTCTTTTTGGGAAGGCACTGGAGGCAAGACGCCGTGGATCTTTCTTCACGGCATGGGATCGTCCCGGTGGGCTTATGCGGACCTGCTGTCGCGCTCTCCGCTGGATGGGCGCTATTATGCGCTGGACCTGCCGGGATTCGGAGATTCAGGGCTTCCGGCTTTTACCCAGACGCTTGGCGATTTTCGCGAGGCTCTGCGCCAGTTTATCGATTTGCTGGGAGAGCGGGCGCCTGTTCTGGTGGGCCATTCCTTCGGGGGAATGGTGGCAGGCGACTTTGCGGGAGCCTGCCCGGACCGCGTGGGAGGATTGATCTTGGTTTCCAGCGCGGGCTACTTTTCGCCCCACAATGCCATGAGCCCGACCCCCTGGCCCTGGGTCAACCGGATCGGACTGTGGGTTACAGGCATGGATCATTGGGGAAACCGCATGCTGGGGGCATTGGGCCTCGACCCGCAGCGCATCCCGCCAGAGTCCCGCCGGCGTATGCGGTACGGGTGGCGCCGGGCGAGGGAAATGGCCCGCATGGGCAAGTTCTATGAAGTCCCGGACTTTGTCAGGAACATCGTCTCCTCCGGGGTTCCTGCGGCTGCCATCCACGGCGACCGCGACATCCTGTTTCCGCTGCCAGAAGTGCTGCAGGCCGTCGGCGGTGCGTTTCCCGTCTTGGTGGAGCCAGGCGCGGGGCACCTGCCCTATGACTACGACATGAAGGAGTTTGTGGCCTTGCTGAATCAGGCGGCCAAGGCGGTGAACCCTGCGCCGTGAGGCCCGCATCATACATCAGATAGCCTGGCGGGATCCCATCAGGAGCGCCGCCGGGCTGTCTGATATCAGTTTTAGAGAAGGAACTGGTCGAGCCATTCAATAAAGCTGTTGAGGCGGAACACGCGGTGCCAAGGCTTGCCGTTGCGGCTCATGCCGTGGAATTCGCCAGGATAGCGGATAAACTTGGTCGGCGCTTTGTTGAGATATTTGACGGCCGTATAAAGAATTTCCCCCTGTTCAATCGGGCAGCGCAAGTCGCCTTCCTGGTGTTCGATCAAAAGGGGTGTAGTGATGTTCTCGACATAGGTGATCGGGCTTTGCTCCCGGTACCAGGCATCATCTGGATGCCAGGGAGCGGTGCCTTCAGCCCGGCGCATCCAGTGCCAGCCCCCGTCGCCAGTGCCGACCATGGCCTTCCAGTCCACCACAGAGCGCATGGTGATTGCGGCTTGAAAACGGTCGGTGTGCCCCACAATCCAATTGGTCATATAGCCGCCGTAGGAGCCGCCCACCACCGCGAGGTGCGACGGGTCGATCCAGGGATAGGCGGCCAGAGCGGTGTCCAAACCCGCCATGATGTCGTCGTAATCTTTATGCCCCCACTCTTTTTGAATGGCCAGGCAGAATTCGCGGCCATAGCCCTGGGACCCCCGGGGATTGGTGTAGACCACGCCGTAACCATGAGCGGCCAGCCACTGGAACTCGAGAAAGAAGCTGTCGGCATACATCATCATCGGACCGCCGTGAATCTCCAGCACGGTTGGGTACCGCTGGCCTTCTTGGGCCCCCACCGGCTTCATGACCCAGCCGTCGATTTCCGGACCCCCGGCGGCATGAAACTGGAACCGTTCGGGCGTGGACAGCGCCAGCTGCTGCAGCAAGTCGTGGTTGGGGTCCGCCAAGAGGCTGACCAGATCCTGGTCCAAGTCGAGCCACTCCAACTGGCTGGGATTGGTGGGGGTGCTCTTGGCCAGGATGGCCCGAAGCCCGTCCGCGCTCATGTCATAGCTGTAGTAGGCATGCGCCCCCTGGGTGAGGAGCTCGACGGTGTCCGCTTCCCAGTCTACCTGCGCCAGCTGCACCGTGCCGTTGCGGCTGGTCAACGTGACCACATAGCGGCCGTCATGGCGGAAATGCAGGGGATTGGTGGCGGTGCCCATCATATCCGAAAGCGATTCATCGGCCATTGGCCGGTCCCATGACGGGGCGATTTGACGTACCTGCTCGGGATGGTGAAAGCTGGTGACATACAGAGACGGATTGTCGTAGCCCATGTCATCCGTGCGCGAACCCGTGAAAAAAATGTGCTCGCCGTCCGGATGGCAGGCTGCCTGGCCAGCGGAGATCCCCTCGGGGCTGATGCGCACCGGCTCGCCAGGTGCGCCAGCCGGGTTGGGCAGGGCGTATACGTGCTGTTCAAAGGATTCCCGGTCATAATCTTCCCCGTAGCGCGAGGTGAATAACAGCCACGAGCCATCTGCCGAAACGGCCAACTCTTCATGCCTGTAGGGTCCGTGGGTCAATTGGTCGGCGGTGTCCCCGTTTAGGGACAAGCGGACGATCTGTGGACGCTGCGCGCCGTAATATCCGGTGCCGTCCATCTTGTGGGACAACTCGGTAATCACCTTGACGTCTTGGTTGAACCGGTGGTATTCGTCTTTTTCCTCAGAGCGGGTTTCGTTCTGAATGCCGTCGTCTGTGACGAGTGCCGTGGCATAGACCGTATGGGAGTCCGGCGCCCAGACGAAGGAGTCGATGCCGCCGTCGATGCGGCTCAGTTGGCGCGCTTCACCGCCGCCGGTGGCCATGACCCAGATTTGCTTCTGGCCGCTGCGCTTCGACAGAAATCCCAGCCACTGCCCGTCTGGAGAGAACCGGGGCGCAGAATCTTCGGGACCGTGGGTAAAGGGGACAGGGTCTTGCTCCGGCCACACTTTCATAATGCGCGTGTGATAGCCGTTTTCGGTGCGGTCAGCCTGGCTTTCCACGTAAACCGCCAGACTTTTGCCTGGGCACAGGCGAACATCTCCTGCCAGCCGGAATGCAAACAAGTCTTCTGCAGCGAGAGAACGCATAGGGCACTCCTCCATTACGGTGTATTGGGGCGAATATGTAGACCATTCCAAACAAAAAGCCGAACAATCGGCGGCTCCTTGCTATAATGTCCATGAACCTGATATTCGCGTCCCGATAGGAAAATTCCTGCATGGCGCAGGAAAGGGGGCAGACGTTGGAGCAGGCAGCAGGAACCAAGCCGGCAGCCGTGTCGGTGTGCACCGTCGCCCGCGGCCAGGAATGGTGGGCGCTGGTAATCCGCCGTGCGGACGACTTGCGCGAGCACGCTGGCCAGTGCGGCTTTCCTGGGGGGCGGCCTGACGCTCAGGACCGTTCACTGTGGGAGACGGCGCGGCGGGAAACTTTCGAGGAAGTGGGCATCACGCTGCAAGATTCCCAGTGTGCTGGGCGCCTGGCGCAAGTGACGGCCAGGGGCAGCGGGTATGCGATCGTTCCCTGGCTGGTGGTGCTCGGAGACTTCCCCAGTCTGATCTTGAACCGCTCGGAAGTGTCCAGCGCCCACTGGGTTTCCGGTCGCCAGCTGTCCCAGAGCCGGCAGATGACCCCGGCTGGGTGGGCGTATGCCTGCCCGGCCGGAACCATCTGGGGAGCGAGTGCGCGCATTGTGCGGCAACTGGAGGAACTAAAAGACAGGAAGGATTTTATCTGATGAGAGAAATCGGGCCAGTGACTATCCGGACGCTGCACACGGTAGAGGAATTTGGCGCGGTCAAGGCTATTGAGGATGCGGTCTGGCAAGACGGTGAAAGCACTCCCGCCTCTCTGCTCAAGGTCTTCGCCGACCATGGCGGGCTTGTGCTGGGGGCTTATGCCGCGGGGGGGATGGCGGTGGGGATGGCCGTTGCATTTCCGGGACGGCACGAAGGCGTGTGGTACCTGCATTCCCACATGATGGCGATTTTGCCCGGCTACCGCAGTGCGGGCATCGGCCGCCTCCTGAAAGAACGCCAGGTGGCGTGGGCCCGGGAGCACGGCTGTGCGTACGTCGGGTGGACCTTTGACCCGATGCAGGCCAGAAACGCGGTGTTCAATCTGCGCGTTCTGCACGCCCGGGTCATGGCATTTGAACCCGACTATTACGGAGTGCTGGGGGATGTCCTGAACGGCAGTTTTCCCAGCCACCGGTTTTTTGTGACGGCAGGGGATGGAAGCCCGGTTCGGGATTGGCGACGCGTCCGGCGTCTTTTGCCGATTCCTGCAGATATTGCGGCGCTGAGGCGTGAGGATCCGGTGCGGGCACGTCAGTGGGCCGATGCTTATGCGCGGTTTTTTGCCCGGCGGAATCCTCAGGACGGCACGGTTTTAGGGCTCGCCCGCTCACCTGCGGGGCATTTATGTTACGTTATTGGCGAAGCGCAGCCCTGACAGCGCGCGCCCGGGACAAATAAAGGAGAGACCGCTGATGCATCTGGACCAAGTGGTATTGCAGTTTATCGCCCTGCCCCTGAAGTCGCCCTTCGAGACCTCGTTCGGGCTCGAGCGCGACAAGCGCGCGTGGCTGGTGACCGTACGCGGCGAGGGAGTCGAAGGGTATGCGGAGTCAGTGGCGTCGGACGCGCCGCTTTACAGCGAAGAGACTAGCGCCAGTGTCTATTACTGTATCCGGGACCACATTGTGCCCCGTCTGGGCGGCGATATTGGCAGGCCGGAAGAGATATGGGAGCGTCTGGCGCCCTTGCGAGGAAACCGGATGGCCAAAGCCAGCGTGGAAATGGCTATCTGGGACTGGTTTGCCCGGGCCCGCCGCGTCCCGCTCCACCGCCTCCTGGGAGGGCGCGAGGAGGCCCGCCGCATTCCGGTGGGGGTGTCGATTGGCATACAGCCATCCGCGCAGGATCTGGTGCGGGTGGCCGCGGACTACTGGTCGCAAGGCTACCGGCGGCTCAAAATTAAAATACGGCCAGGGTGGGACGTGGAGCCTCTGCGGGCCGTGCGCGAGGCGCTGGGGCCGGACGTGCCGATGATGGCCGATGCCAACTCCGCCTACACGCTCGACAATCTGGCCGAGCTTCAGGCATTTGACCCTCTGCGCCTGATGATGATTGAGCAGCCCTTGGGGTATGATGACTATATTGACCACGGCGTGCTCGCCCGCAGCATTGAGACCCCAATATGCCTCGACGAATCGGTGCATTCTCCCGCCGATGCCCGCAAGGCGATGGACCTGGGCGCCTGCCAGGTCATCAATCTCAAGGTAGGCCGGGTAGGCGGATACACGGCCTCTCTGGGCATCCACCAGCTAGCCCTGGCGCGCCAAATTCCTCTGTGGTGCGGGGGCATGCTGGAAACGGGAATCGGGCGGGCCCACAATTTGCACCTGACCACTCTGGCCGGATTCACCCTGCCGGGAGATACGTCCGCCAGTGACCGCTACTTTGCCGAGGATATCATTGACCACCCGTTTGCGCTGAATCCAGACGGCACGCTCACGGTGCCAGCAGGGGACGGCATCGGGGTGAAGGTCGATCCCAAGCGTCTGCGGGCGGTCTCGGCTTATGAGGAGGTGCTGCCGGTAGACAGGCAGGACAACGGCAGCCGCAGTAGCAGTAAAGGAGGATTTCCGGATCATGACTTGGGATGATGGCCGGCTGAGACGCCTTGTGAAAGATTTGGTGTGCATGGAATCGCCTTCATTCGATGCGGAGGGAGTGGAGCAGGTAGAGCTCCGGCTGGCTGAAGAAATGGACGCTCAGGGAGCGGAGTGCCTCTTTTACCCGACAGACCGCGGGCCGGTGCTGGAGGTGCGGCGCGGCCGGGGTGGCGCCCTGCTCCTGGGCCACGCGGACACCGTGTGGCCCAGGAGCACCCTGCAAAAGATGCCGTTTGAGGATGCGGGAGGGGTGCTGTCCGGCCCGGGTGTCCTGGATATGAAGGCGGGACTCGTGTATACCCTGGCCGCCTTGTCACGACTCGGCCCGGAGGTGCCGTTCGACTGGCTTGTCACTCCAGACGAGGAGGTGGGCAGCGAAGCCAGCCGGACTCTGATCGAGGACCGCGCGCATGGCGCCCCGGTGGTGCTGGTGGCGGAGCCGGGGGGGGCAGGAGGAGCTCTCAAGATCGGGCGCGCCGGGGTCGGCAACTTTCTTCTGGAAATAGTGGGGATCCAAAGCCACGCCGGGCTGGACCCGGAAGCAGGGGCCAGCGCTATCCGGGAACTGGCCCAGCAGATTTTGTGGCTGGGCAGTCTGGAGAATCACCTGCTGGGGACCACGGTCAATGTCGGAGTCGTGGAAGGAGGTAGCAGGCCCAATGTGATAGCGGGGCAGGCCAAGGCGCAGATTGACATCCGGGTGCGCACTTCCAAAGAAATGGAGCGCATGCAGGAGACATTGAATCACCCACCCCATTTTGATGCGCGGACGGCCATCCACTATGTCGGGGAATTCAGCCGTCCGCCTATGGACCTCCGGCCGGAAGCGGCCCGGTGGTTCGATGTGGCGGCAGACATCTGGCAGGGTCTGACGGGCGCCCGGCTGGATGGGCTGAATGTGGGAGGGGCGAGCGACGGCAACTTTACAGCAGCTTTGGCGCCCACGCTGGACGGCCTGGGCGCGGTGGGCCAAGGGGCGCACGCTATGCACGAGCAGGTGCAGTGGGAGTATACCCAACCGCGCATCCAGTTGATCCGCTCGCTTATCGAGCAGGCTTTCCGCAATGGCCAGGAGGGAACCCTGTGAAGGTGTATGCGCTGGTTGGGCCCAGTGGAACAGGCAAAAGCCACCGTGCTTCCATGGTGGCAATCGAGAAAAATGCTGAGGCCATTATCGATGACGGCCTGCTCATCACCGATGGGCGCATTGTGGCCGGATATTCCGCCAAGCGGGAAGCCACCATGGTGGCTGCGGTGAAGCGGGCGATTCTTGCCGACCCGGAGCACGCCCGGCTAATCAAAGAAGCCATTGCCCGGCTCCACCTGTCCTCGATTTTGATTCTGGGGACCTCCACCCATATGATCCAGCGGATTATGCATGCCCTGGACATGGACGAGGTGCCGGTGCACTGGATTCTTATTGAGTCCGTCGCCAGCCTGGAAGAACGCACTCTGGCCCAGCGGGTCCGGCGCGAACAGGGCAAGCATGTGATTCCAGCCCCGACTATGGAGGTGCGCAAGTCTTTTTCCGGCTATCTGATTGACCCTTTGCGCTTTATGTTCCGCCGCAAGGGCCGGGCTGTGATGGTGGAGAAGTCTATTGTTCGCCCGACCTATTCCGGGCTGGGACGGTTTTACATTTCCGACACCGTCATCACCAATTTGACCACACATGTGGCCCGCCACTGTTCAGGCTTGGTTCAGGTGCACCGGGTCATGGTTCAAAGCGCGTCCGCGGGGCTCAGCATTTCCCTCGAAGTGAGTGTGGCCACGGCGGGAAATTTGTTTACGGTGTTGAAAGAGGTTCAGGTGCAGGTGAAGCAGCAGATCGAAATGATGACCGCCTTGAATGTGCTGGTCTTGAACGTCGTGGCCAAACACTGGGTGCACAAAAACTGGGCGGCGCAGCTGTCTCTTGAGCCGGCTGCCGATGGGTCCACAATCCCGGCGAGCCAGGGATCTTTGCGGCCCATGGGCCGGGCGGGAGCTTTGCAGGGCAAGGGACAATAGTCGGAAAGGCAGGCTACTATGCCGCAGCGAGTGCTTGTGGTGGATGATGAAGCCGCAATTGTCGAATTGGTGGCTTACAATCTCAACCGGGAAGGATTTGACGTCCTGACCGAGAGTGACGGCGAACGCGGGTTGAGGCGGGCGCTGATGGAAAAACCGGATTTGATTGTCCTCGACGTGATGCTGCCGGGGCTGTCCGGCATGGATGTGTGCCGGGCCATCCGCAAGGAGACAGACATCCCCGTGATTATGCTGACCGCCCGCAAGGATGAACTGGACCGGGTTCTGGGCCTGGAACTGGGAGCGGATGACTACGTGACCAAGCCATTTTCTCCCCGGGAACTGGTGGCGCGGGTCAAGGCCATCTTGCGGCGCACCCAGCGCATTCGTGATAAGGATGCGGCTGAAACCGGAGATGTGGAGCGCCACGGATTGCGGTTGGAATTGGACAAGCGGGAAGCTGCCGTAGATGGGATTCCCCTGCATCTCACCTTTACCGAATTTGAGCTTCTAGCCATTTTAGCCAGAAATCCGGGACGGGCGTTTACCCGGGACGACCTGCTGGTCCGGGTTTGGGGACAGGATTTTTTTGGCGATGCCCGAACGGTTGACGTCCATATCCGCCACCTGCGCGAGAAGCTGCAGGAAGACCCGCAGTCTCCGCGGTTTATTGAAACCGTCCGCGGAGTGGGATACCGGCTGAAAGAGCTATGAAGAAATGCAACCGGTGCTTCTTGCTGCCGCTAGGGATTATGGTTCTGGCTACGGTGGCGGGGCTGGTGGTTCCGACGCCCCACGGGCCGGTGGAAGCGGTCATTTTGTATCTGGCCGCGTGGTTTTGGGCCCTGCGCTTTGCTGACTGGCTGCGCCAGCGTGACCGCCTGCTGGATGAGACCGTGGTCCAGTTGACAGAGACCGTGGACCGCTGGGCGTCAGGCGACTTGCAGGCCCGCGTTTACCTTGACCAGGCAGACCCGCTCGACTCTCTGGCTCACGGCATGAACCGTGTGGCGGAAGTGCTGGCGGAGCGGACGGAGGATTTGCAGCAAGACAAGGAGCGGCTGGAAGCGATCCTCAGCAGCATGGCCAACGGCATCATCATTTTAGGCCACGGGCTGACCATTACCCTTATCAACCAGGCTGCCTATGAACTGTTTGGCATTGCGCCTGTCCCGGTCGTAGGCCAGCACTTGCTCGAGGTCATCCGGGACATGGCGCTGGATGACGCCGTGGCAAAGGTTACCCAGGAGGGGGGGACAGAAACGGTGTTGTGGAGCCCCCCCGACAACGACAGCTTCGTGGTGGAGGTGACGGCGGGAGCCCTCAACCAGCCGATTGGGGGACTGGGCGCGGTGCTGGTGGCCCGCAATATCTCCGCGCAAAAACAGGTGGAGCGCATGCGCCAGGACTTTGTGGCGAATGTTAGCCATGAGCTGCAAACGCCGCTGACGGTGATTCGGGGGTTTACGGAAACACTGTTGGACAATCCCGACGACCCTTCATCCCGGCGCTTTCTGGAACTGATTCACGAAGAGGCCGGACGCATGAGCCGGCTGGTTGACGACTTGCTTACGCTGTCGCGCATGGAGCACCACTCGATGCCAATGACCCGGCAGCCCGTCGATGTCCCCGTGCTGATTGAGTCGATGGCGGTGAAACTGGCCCCCCGGATCCAAGCAGCGGACCTGACGCTCGACAACCGCATTCCCCAGCATATGCCCTTGGTGTCTGGAGATCCGGACCTGCTGGCGGAGGTCTTCATCAACTTGGTCGCGAATGCCGTTCAGTACACTCCTCCAGGGGGACTGATTACCTTGGACGTGGCGCTTGATGTGTCGAGCAGCATGGTCGGAATCTCAGTCAGAGATACCGGGATTGGGATTCCCGCGCACGACGTGTCCCGCATATTTGAGAGGTTTTACCGGGTGGACCGCGCGCGTTCCAGAGCCTCTGGGGGCACGGGGCTGGGACTGGCCATTGTCAAACATATCATGGAACTGCATGGTGGGCGCATAGAAGTAAAGAGCACGGTAGGGGCAGGGACAGAGTTCCTGATCTGGCTTCCGGAATATGAGAGTGAGCGCGATGGATCATGAGTTCTCGCCGACAGTTTCTCCAGGCCATGGGAGTGGCCGGCAGCGGGGTTCTTTTAGGACGCTGGCCCGCCTGGGCGGGCGGGCCGGGGGTCCGCTATATCACAATTATGGGGGCAACATCCTGTATCAGCTACGTGAAGGCCGTCCTCCCCGAATGGGAGCGCGCCCACCGCGGGGTGAAAGTCGCGGTCACCGGGGGTGGATCCTACGCAGGGTTGCACGCGCTGGCATTGGCCCAGGCAGAAATAGCGATGGCAGACCTGGCCCCGCCAACGTCTATGGCGGTGCCCGTGCGCCGCTACCTGCTGGGACGCCTTCCCATTGTGCTGGCAGCCTGGCCGCATATCGGGGTGGGCCGGCTGTCTTGGGGCCAGGCGGGGGCCGTCTTAGCGGGAGACATTGTGAACTGGCGCCAGGTGGGCGGCGCCGACGTGCCGGTGGTGACAATCTCCCGGCCCGAAAGTTCAGGAGCCCGGGAGGTCGTTCAGCAGCGTATTTTGGGCACGCGCCGCTTTTCCCCGGACAGCATCATCCAACTATCCAATGGCGCTGTGCTCCGCACCGTTATGGAGACGCCAGGGGCCGTCGGCTACCTGGAGGCGACGGCCCCCATGCACCGGGTGCGGATTCTCGGCATGGGCTCGCGGTCATTCAGCCCCCAGGCGTGGAGGCTGTGGCCGCTCTATGCTGAACCGTCTCTCTATGTCCGAGTTCAAGCGCCCGAGGAGGTGCGGAATCTGGCGGTTTTTCTGCAGGGCCGCCCCGAGCGGCAAGACTTCGGCATCTATTTTGACCAGCGTCCGGGACAAGCCGATGCGCGCTGACCGGATTGCCTCCCTTGTGATGAAAGGGGCTCTGGCACTGTTTATTGCGGTGTGGGTGATGGTGGCCGTGATTGTCGGCGCAGGAGCCTGGCGGTTTGTGTCTGCCAACGGGCTGGTAGGGCCTCTACTGTCTTCGCGGTGGAGTCCTTTGGCTGCGCATTACGGAATTCTGGCCTTTGTCGTGGGGAGTATGGCCGTCACCGGACTGGCCCTGGTGCTGGCAGCGCCGGGGGTCCTGGCCTTGAGTGTGACGGGCGCCAGGATTTTGCGCGGAGCTCCCCAGAGGGCATTTATCCAGATTCTAACCCTCTTTGTAGCCGTGCCGTCGGTGGTGTACGGGTGGTGGGGACTGAGCGTGGCGGTCCCCCTGATCCGCCGGCTGACGGGCACGGCGGGATTTGGTCCCTTGAGTGCGGGCATCGTCCTGGCCGTGATGATTGTGCCAACGTTCAGCATTATGGCTCTGCAAACACTGCGCCAGGTGCCTTCTTCCCTGGTGGAAGGGTCCCTGGGTCTGGGGGCCACCGAGGATCAGACCCTGTGGCATGTCATCCTGCCTGCATCCCGGGCAGGACTGTCTCAGGGATTTCTGGTGGCAGTGGGACGGGCGCTGGGGGAGACGATTGCGGTGCAGATGGTTATCGGCGGGCAGAGCCGGGTGCTGTCCCTGCTGAAGCCGGGTGCGACACTGACCACCCAGCTGCTGACGGATCTGGCCCTGATGCCTGCGCGGACGCCGGGCCACGATGCGCTGGACTTCATGGCCCTGTGGCTGATGATTTTGATGGCTGTGCTGGTCTGGCTCCAGAGCCGGGTAAAGGGGATGTCCCGTGGCTGACGGGCAGTGGAGAGGAGCGCGGCCGCTCAAATCCCCAGGTCAGGGACGGGCTGCGCACAAAATCTTGGCGGGAATGGCCGTGCTGGCGGTGCTGCTCTTGCTGTCCGTCGTGGTCCCCTTAGCAGCCCAGGCTGTGCCCGCCTTGAATGCCGCCTTTCTGTTCGGGCGAGCGCCCGGGGCTATCGCCCCCGAGGCGGTAAATACCGTGACGATGGTGGCCATCAGCGCGGCGGTGTCCTTTCCGCTGGCCCTGCTGGCGGGGCTCTACCGGGTCGAGTTCGCCAGGCCTTCCCGCTGGACGCAAGCCTTTGACCAGTTTACGGGCACCATGCTGAGCGTGCCGAGCATTGTGGTGGGGCTGGTGGTGGTGGATGTGGCGGTGGTGCGCTGGCACTGGCCGGTGTCCACACTCACGGGCATGTTGGCGCTGGCGCTCATGAACTGGCCGCTGACTGTAGCCTTGGTCGTGGAAGCGCTCCAAAGCGTGCCAGGCCTTTACCGGGACGGCTCATGGGCCTTGGGCGCCTCGCGCTGGCAGACGGTCACCCGGCTTATTCTGCCGTTGGCTTTGCCCCAGATGATTGAGCAGGGGGGGATGGCCGTGGCGAGGTTGATGGGCGAGACCGCGGTGCTGATCTACACGGCGGGAGTGAATGTGGGCCCTGGCTGGGCCCTGGGGGGCCCCGGTGAATCTCTGGCGGTGCATCTGTGGCTGTTGCGCACGGAGGGGGTTACGGATCTGGCATCAGCCCAGGCGGCTGCCACCGGCGTGGTGCTGCTGGGACTGGTGTTTCTGGTCCTGTGGGGCAGCCGCCGACTCGCGGAATGGCTCCAGGACACGGCATGAGACGGTAGGGGCGGAAGGAGGCGGACAGTGGCGCCGGATATCGAAGTGGACAGCCTGGACGTGTGGTACGGACAGGCGCGGGCCCTGAAAGAGGTCACGCTGCATCTCGGCCCGGGCAGGGTGCTGGCGCTGATTGGACCCTCGGGATGCGGCAAGTCTACGTTTTTACGGGTGCTCAACCGCATGATTGACCGCTCCCCGCAGGTGCGGGTGAAGGGGGCGGTGCGGGTGGGGGCCTTTGAGGTGCTGGCGGGAGATGTGGACGTGACGGCGCTCAGGCGGACGGTCGGCATGGTGTTTCAGCAGCCCAACCCCTTTCCCATGACAATTTTTGACAACGTCGCCTATGGTCCCCGGATTGCCGGGCTGCGGCAGATGGCCAAACTGCGGCAGACGGTGGAGGACAGTCTCAAGAAGGCGGCGCTTTGGGATGAGGTGCGGGGAAAGCTGCGGCGCAGCGCCATGTCACTGTCCGGAGGGCAGCAGCAGCGGCTGTGCATCGCGCGGGCGCTGGCGGTGAACCCGCAGGTTTTGCTGCTCGATGAGCCCACCGCCAGTCTGGATCCTGTGTCCACCGCTAAAATCGAGGAGCTCATTGTGCAGTTTAAAACGCATTACACGATGGTCATTGTGACCCACAACTTGCAGCAGGCCGCCCGGGTGTCCGATGCGGTGGCCTTTTTCGAGCATGGCAGATTGGTGGAAATGGGCCCGACCCATGATATTTTCACGGCCCCGCGCGAGCGCCGCACCGAAGAGTTTCTTACTGGGAGGTTTGACTGAGCGGTGCCTGGCAGTCCGATGCACCCAAGTCAGGAGGGAAGACACATGATCCGGCAGTCCTTTCACCAGGAACTGGCACAGTTGGAACAGGAACTGATCCGCATGGGGGCCTTGGTCGAAGACCAGCTGAGACGTGCGGTCCGCTCGCTCACGGACCGCAATATCATTCTGGCCCGGCAGGTGATTGAGGAAGATGACCGCGTGGATGCGATGGAGATGGATATTGAGAGGCGCTGCCTGACGCTGCTGGCTTTGCAGCAGCCGCTGGCGAGTGATTTGCGGGTGGTGTCCACCGCCTTGAAGATCATCACGGACTTGGAGCGCATGGCCGACCATGCTTCAGACATCGCCAAAGTGACGGTGCGGCTCAATCAGGAGCCGCTGATCAAACCGCTGGTGGATATTCCCGAGATGGCGCGAATTGCGAGTTCCATGGTCCGTCTGGCGCTGAATGCATACATCCACCGGAGCATAGAGGAAGCCATGACGATGATCCGGCTTGATGATGATGTGGACCACCTTTATGCCAGAGTTTTCCGGGAACTGCTGGATATTATGCGGACGCGGCCGGACACGGTGGCGCAGGGCACCTATCTGCTCTTCGTGGCGAACTATATCGAACGGGTGGCGGACCATGCCACCAATCTTGGCGAATGGGTCATCTATATGGTGACCGGCCAGCGCAAGGAACTGAATGACTGACCGTTCACCCCCTTCAGTCCACAAAATTGGAAAAACTCTGCTCAGTTCACGCCGTAACGGATGCACTTCGCCTGTGTTTTCGTTAAAATATTCACGAGCGACGCTTTATCACAGTTTACGGGAGGGTACACCATGGTAAAAGTGGGCATCAACGGATTTGGCAGCATTGGCCGGAGGTTTTTCCGAATTGCGCAAAAACAGGATATTTTTGAGATTGTGGCGATCAACGACTTAACAGATGCGGCCACCATAGCCCATCTCTTGAAATATGACTCCAACTACGGCATCTTTGACGCCGACGTCCGCGCCGAAGGGTCGAACCTGGTTGTCAATGGGCGCGAGATCAAAGTATTTGCCCAAAGAGACCCCGCGTCCATTCCCTGGCGCACTGAAGGGGTGGACATTGTCATCGAGTCGACCGGCCTGTTCACCGATGCCGACAAAGCCCGGGCCCATATTGCCGGCGGGGGCGCCAAGAAAGTGATTATCTCGGCTCCCGCCTCCCATGAAGACGCGACAATTGTTCTCGGGGTCAACGAGAAAACCTATGATCCTTCCCGCCACCAGATTATTTCCAATGCGTCATGCACCACCAACTGCCTAGCGCCCGTGGCCAAGGTATTGGATGAGGTGTTTGGCATTGAGAGTGGACTGATGACGACGGTCCATTCCTATACCAATGACCAGAGGCTGCTGGACCTGCCGCATCCGGATCTGCGCCGGGCGCGCGCGGCTGCTATGAACATTATTCCGACCGGCACGGGAGCGGCCAGAGCCCTGCACCTGGTGCTCCCCCAGCTGAAGGGCAAACTCAATGGGATGTCCTTGCGGGTGCCGACCCCCGTGGTGTCCATTGTGGACCTGACCGTGAACACGGCCCGGACGCTGACGAAAGACGCAGTCAACGCCGCGTTCCAAGAGGCCGCCGCCACCAGCCTGCAAGGCATTTTGGAATACTGCGACGAACCTTTGGTGTCCTCCGATTTCAAGGGCAACCCACATTCCAGCATTTTTGACAGCCGGGAAACTATGGCCATGGGCGATCATATGGTCAAGGTGCTGGCATGGTACGACAATGAGTGGGGATACGCCAACCGTCTGGCCGATGTCTGCCGGATGGTGGCTGAACAGGGCGTGTCAGTATGAGCTCGCCATTTCACCGCCTCGCCGACATCGGGCCGGTTTACGGGCGGCGGGTGCTCGTGCGCGTAGACTTTAATGTGCCCATCGACCCAGCCACTGGGGAGATTTCGGACGACAGCCGGATTCAGGGATCTCTGCCAACATTGGACAAGCTTTTAGCACAAGGCGCCCGGGTCATCGCCATCAGCCACCGCGGCCGCCCCAAAGGGCCGGGGCCGGAAAATAGTCTGGCCCCGGTCGTGGCGTACCTGCGGGCTCACCGGCCCTACCCCGTGTACTTTGCCGGAGAAGCCCGCAGCGAGGAAGCGGCTAGGGCTGCCTCCAGCCTGCAGCCGGGCGAACTGCTGGTGCTGGAGAATTTGCGCTTTGACCCGGGCGAGAGCGCCAACGATCCGGAACTGGCCAAGCGTCTAGCCTCTTTTGCTGATCTGTATGTCAATGACGCATTCGGCACCTCGCACCGCCAACACGCTTCGATTGTGGGCGTTCCTCAATATTTGCCGGCGTTCGCCGGGGAACTGATGGCAGAGGAGCTGGACCATCTGGACCAGGTGCTGGCGCGCCCGGCCCGTCCCTATTGGGCTATCATCGGCGGAGCCAAAGTTTCCGACAAGGTCAAGCTGCTGAGCCGTTTGCTGGAACTGGTTGATGGCATTATCATTGGCGGGGGGATGGCCAACACGTTTCTGGCCGCGCAGGGACATTTTATGGGCGCGTCACTGGTTGAAGAGCCCGTTGAGCCAGTAGCGCGGGCTCTGCTGGCCCAGGCTCGGGAGAGAGGCATTGCCATGGTTCTGCCGAGCGACGTGCTGGTCGCCAGAGAATTTCGGGCGGATGCGCCCTACCGCGTGGCGCCCGTCACAGACATTCATGCGGGGGAAATGGCGCTGGATATCGGGCCGGCTACGGTTGACGCGATCATCGAAGCGCTCGAACCGGCGCGGACGGTTTTGTGGAACGGTCCCATGGGGGTTTTTGAATTCGATGCCTTTGCTCAGGGCACCATCAAGGTGGCTCAAGCGCTCGCCGCTCTGAACGTCTCAGTGGTGGTCGGAGGCGGAGACTCAGTGGCTGCTGTCGGCAAAGCTGGAGTGAAAGACCGGATGACGCATATTTCCACCGGGGGCGGGGCGACGCTCCGCTACCTGGAGGGGGAGGAACTGCCCGGAATTCGCGCCCTGAGGGAGCGGGCAGTGGAATGAGGAAGAGGAGGGGACATCGACGCGGGAAAAGCTGCTGGTAGCCAATTGGAAAATGCATAAGACGGTGGAAGAAGGGAGGGCTTTTGGCAGAAATCTTGTCCGCCGCCTGCCAGAAGCCGGGGATGGCCACCCTGCTCTGGTGATTTGCCCGACATCACCCGGACTGTGGCCCTTGGCGCGGGAACTCGCAGGCACTCCTGTCAGTGTCGGGGCCCAAAACCTGGACCTGGGCCGGGAAGGAGCTTTGACGGGAGCGGTGTCCGGATATCTGTTGCGGGAGGCCGGTGCGCTGTTTGTCCTGGTTGGACATTCGGAGAGGCGCACGATTTTCGGCGAAGGAGACGAACTGGTCGCTCAGAAGGTGGCCCAGGCCTACCAAGCGCACCTGCGTCCCATCCTGTGCGTGGGGGAGTCGGCCCAGGACTACCGGGACGGCAGCACCATGGCAGTGATTGACCGGCAGCTCGGGGCCCTGGCGGCCTATGCCGACGGCGGCATGATGCAGCAGCTGATAGTCGCCTACGAACCCGTGTGGGCGATCGGAACCGGTGAGGTGCCGGAACCGGGGCAGACCAATCAAGTCGCGTCCCATATCCGGGCGGTGCTGGCAGAGATGTCGTCCGGGCAGGGGAATTTTGTTCCGGTGCTGTATGGCGGGAGTGTCAGCGCCCAGAATATTGGACTATTTATGGGGGAGAAGGATATTGACGGCGCTCTTGTGGGCGGGGCATCATTGCAAGTGGAAGAATTTCTTGCAATGGCCAAGAATGGCCGCTGACGAGGGAAAGAAGGGATGCCCTGGTGCACTTGGCCATCGGGGGTGAGCGTGTTCAAGGGGGACGGGCGCAGATATCTGTGCCCGTCCCTGTGTGCGTGCTGCGGACTGTGAAGCAGCAGTTGCACAGCCCCGGAATGTTTTTGCCGGCAGCTGCCCCGTATTTTTTGTTCATCCCGGGCAATAGTGATATGGTGGAGCAGACAGGAGAATTCTCCAGACCCAGTCCTGACTGGGATGGGCGCCGGAAGGGGTATTGCTATTTTGGCTGCTGCAGGGCATTCTAATGTGCCGGGGTCCGGTGGGAGTTCGTCCGCAGTGCATTCAGGCGTGCCCCGCGAATTGTGACGAGTTGGCGAGCCGCCCATTGTTGGTTAAAATGCAAGCAAAGGGGTCGGAATAGATGATGGATGATACCATCCGCGATATGCATGCGGTGGAAATTTTGGACTCTCGCGGCAATCCTACGGTAGCTGTGAGGTTGGAACTGGCCGACGGATCGTCTGTGGTGTCGCGTGTGCCGGCAGGGGCATCGACTGGAGCCCATGAGGCGGTGGAGCTGCGTGACCGCGACATGTCCCGCTACCGCGGCTTGGGGGTCTCGCAGGCTATTCACAACGTCAACACCATTATCGGACCAGCACTGAAGAGTCTTCCCGTCACAGAGCAGCTGGCCCTGGACCAGCGGATGATCGAGATTGATGGGGATCCCCAAAAGGCGCGCTTGGGCGCCAATGCCATTTTAGCGGTCTCTCTGGCGGTGATGGCCGCTGCCGCCAAGTGCCGCCGCCAACCTCTATACCGGTACATTGGAGGATTGAATGCGGCCCTCTTGCCCGTGCCCCTGCTCAATGTGCTGAACGGCGGCGCGCATGCGGACAACAATGTCGACATTCAGGAATTCATGCTGGTGCCGGTCGGGGCCGCGACATTCCGGGAGGGGCTGCAAATGGCCCAGGAAACCTATCAGGCCCTCAAAGCGCTTCTGCAATCCCACTCCCTGCGCACAGCGGTTGGGGACGAAGGCGGGTTCGCGCCCGACCTGCAGTCCAATCGGCACGCGCTGGATTTGCTGGTCGAAGCCATGGAGCGCGCGCATCTGAAACCGGGACAGGACATGGTGCTGGCGCTGGACGTGGCAGCCAATGAACTGAAACAGGGCGATGGCTACCGGCTGGAAGGCGATGTGCTGACAGGGATGCAGTTGATTGACTATTATCAGCATCTGGTGCGGGATTATCCCGTGATTTCCATCGAAGATGGCCTGGCTGAAGATGACTGGGACCACTGGCAGCTGCTGAACGACCGGCTGGGCGACCGCATACAGCTCGTCGGGGACGATCTGTTTGTCACCAATCCCGCCCGCATTGCCCGGGGCATTGACGAAGCCAGCGCGAATGCGGTGCTGATCAAGCCGAATCAGATTGGCACGGTCAGTGAAACTTTGGAGGCCATCCGCCTGACCCAAAGTGCAGGATGGAATGCCGTGGTGTCGCACCGTTCGGGGGAGACCGAGGATACGACCATCGCCGATTTAGCCGTGGCCATCAATGGCGGCCAGATCAAGACGGGAGCGCCCGCCCGGGGAGAGCGAATTGCGAAATATAACCGGCTGCTGGCGATTGAACAGGCTGATTCCAGTCTCAGCTATGCCGGATGGGAGGCTTTTCGCCGATGAATCTGGAACTATCGCAGGTTGGGGATGGTGTCTTTGCCACCAACCGGGCTGCGATGCAGGCCGAAGTGGCGGATGTGATTGTATTCGATATGGACGGGGTGCTGATTAATGTGCACGGCAGCTATCCGGTCGTGATCTGCCAAACGGTGACCGCATTTTTGCATGAATTAGGATTTTCCGGCCAGGACTTGGCGGTGACGCCGGAAGAAACTGCCTATTTTAAGGCCGCGGGGGGATTTAACAGCGATTGGGCGCTGTCGCAAGGCTTGGCCCTGGTATTTTTGGTGAAGTCCGTGATGGCAGGCAGCCGCGAACTGGCGGGACTGCGCCACCTGGCGCCCAGTTTTCTCAGCTTGTCCCGCGCCGTGGCGCAGCAGGGCGGGGGGCTTGACGGACTCTGCCGCACACTGCAGGGGCTTGTGGACGAGAACGATTTTCGGGAAATCCGCGGCTTGTGGGACCGCCATCGCATTTCCCAGCTTGCCATGGAATATTACGCTGGGGATGAGATGCTGGACGTCTTTGGGGTGCCCAACGAGACCGTGAAAGGGCTAGGGCTGATGCACCAGGAACACGCCCTCATCTCACGGGAAGAGCTTCTGAAGGCGCCTTTTCGTTACGGCCTCTATACTGGGCGCAATTACGGCGAAGCTCAAATGGCGATGCGCGCGTCCGGTCTGGAGGGGATCTGGACCCGTGAAGCGATGATGACCGAGGATCGGGGCGTGCACAAGCCGGACCCGGCCGGACTGGTCAATATCGCTCAGGCGCTGTCGCCACGGCTGATGATCTATGTGGGGGACAATCTGGACGACTGGCAGGCGGCAGCCCGCTACGAGGCGGAACGCTCCCTGGACGATCCCCCGTGCCTTTTCTGCGGGATGCTGGGCGGCTCTCCTGGCCCGCTCGCGTACGCTCTGTTTCAAGAGCGGGGGGTGGACTTAATGGCGCACAGCGTCAGCCAATTGCTGAACTGGCTGACGCGCCGGCGGGAACGGACTGCCTGACATTCTGGCAGGCCAGAGGCTGGCCGCTTGTCCCCGGGCTTGGGTGCCCGGGATTTTTTTGTGACCTCTCCCCCATCATTTGCCTGATGAACATTCCTGACGCCACTCCGTATCATGGAGTATCGCCGAAGGAGGGGCTAAAAGTCATGCAGGCAGAAGAAAGCTTTGAAGAATCCAAAATGACCCACTTTCACTACCGGCTGATTACCGTTGCCGGCCTGGGCACCTTGTTTGACTCGATGGATGTGGGGATTATCTCATTTGTGCTGGCGGCCCTGATTGGCGCATGGCGGCTCGACAGCCTGATGGTGGGCGTGGTCGGGTCGATAAGTCTGGTGGGCATGGCCATTGGCGCGGCCCTGGCGGGTACCGTCGCCGACCACATAGGCCGCCGGAAAATTTTTATGCTGACGCTGGCGGTTTACAGCTTGGCGACTGGACTGTCGGCTGCTTCTCTGGCCGTGTGGATGCTGATTTTGTTCCGCTTTATTGTGGGCATGGGACTGGGGGGTGAATTGCCTGTCACGAGCACCATGGTTACCGAGTTCTTGCCGAAAAAGACCCGGGGCCGGGGCATCGTGCTGCTGGAAAGCTTCTGGGCGGTGGGATGGCTGGTCGCGGCCCTCGTGGCGTATCTCCTCATTCCTCGCTTCGGCTGGCGTATGGCATTTCTGGTCGGCATGCTGCCGGCTTTATACATCTTGTACCTGCGCCGCAACATTCCCGAAAGTCCGCGCTACCTGCTGCGCACCGGCCACGTGACAGAGGCCGCCCGCGTAATGACGATGGCGGCTGGCCATGAAGTGGCGGCAGCCAGCCTGTCGGCCCCCGTCCAGGCCCCGCGGCCCCGGGTGTCTGACCTCTTCCGGCACGGCCAGAGCCCCAAGACCGTGATGCTCTGGATACTCTGGACCGGCATGAATTTTGCTTATTACGGGATGTTCTTGTGGTTGCCGTCGGTGCTGGTGACGCATGGATATTCTTTGGTCAATTCTCTGAAATACACCCTGATTGTCACGGTCGTGCAGCTGCCGGGATACTTTTCGGCGGGACTGCTGGTGGACCGTGTGGGACGAAAGCCAGTGCTCGTGATCTATATTCTGCTGTCGGCCATCTCGGCCTACCTGTTTGGCCACGCTCACGGCACGGAGCAGATCTTGCTCTTTGGGTCCATGCTCTCCTTCTTTAACCTTGGAGCGTGGGGCGTTACTTACGCCTATACCGTTGAACAGTACCCGACGGTGATTCGTGGCACCGGTTCAGGCTGGGCGATGGGGATCGGGAGGATTGGCGGAATTGTCGGCCCGTTTGTCGTGGGAGTGCTGCTGGCGATGAAATTCGGGTTGGCATCGGTGTTCGGGCTGTTTGCCGTGGCCTTGGTGATCGCTGCTCTGGCGGTGCTCGTTCTGGGCAAGGAAACGCGGGGCACTGCCCTGGATGAAGGAGAGTCCTGAGGAGGCAGGCGTGGCGCCTAATGCCGAAATTCTGGCATTAGGCGTTTTTGTGGTATAATAGACTGACTTGTAAAGCGGGGACATCTTGTATAGAACGGGGTCGAGTGCCGGTGATTATCACATTGTTTGTGCTGGAAGTCGTGTTGGCGGTGGCAGTGGTTGCGGCGATTATTCTGCAGACAGGTTACAGCGCGGGTATTTCCGGCGCTTTTGGCGGCGGCGGCGGTGGCCCGTCCACCTACGGCGGCAAAAAGCAGGGTGTCGACCAGCTCCTGGAAAAGGTGTCGCTGTATCTGGCCATTGCGCTGGGAATTGTCACGCTGTTGCTAGCGCATTACTGGCGGTGAACAAGGCGGGCGGCTGAGGGGGAAAGAATACGGTGTGGTTCCGGATTTTCCTTCACAATACACCTCTAGGCCGGTCTCCAGCCGGGTGGAGGATTTGTGCCTATCCGGAACCTTTTGGCTCGGCCGTGCATCAATACAGGGGAAAGCCTGGTCTAAGGCTTTCCCCTGTTGTGGGATACGGCGCCAATCTCGGTGCCGCACTATCTACTTGGTTCACACTGCTGGGATACGTATGGCGCAGGGGCAGCTGGCCAAGTTATGGGAATTCGCAGCCTGGGCAAAATTGTTAGGGGAGCAAGGTTTAAAGCCAGAACCCAACAGTTGGGTTGGCAGGCTGCAGGGGAAAATGTAGGAATGAATGCCAGATGGGCAGCGGTGCTTTCAAGCCGCAGAAGGAGGTGGAACTGTGGCAAGAAAAAGCAAAGCGCCAGCAGTGCGGAAAATCCCGGGCAAGGACTCGTCCTATCAGGATCGTTTGAAGCGTCTGCCTGAGAGGATGTTTGCGCTGTTGGCGGACCATCCGCCGCTTGTGGAAGACCAGCTGTTAAAAAAGCTGAACATCGGCCGGAGTCCGGAAAAAGGGTTGTTTAAGCTGTATGGGCAGTACCGCCGGGAAGGGTGGCTGGTGCGTGATGACGAGGGCAGAATTGGACTGCGCACGCGCAGCGGCCACCTGCGCATTAATCCCCGGGGATTTGGATTTGTGATGAATCCGCAATTCGCCGGCGACGACATTTTCGTGCCGGAACGGTGGTTTGCGGGGGCCCGTCATGACGATGATGTGCTGGTGTGGTTTCGTGACACCCCCAATGGACTGGAAGGGCGGGTCATGAATGTGATCGGCAGGGCCACGCATGAGGTGACGGGACGTTTGGAGCGCAACCGCCTGGGCTGGCGGGTGATTCCGGATGATTCCCGCAAACCTGCGGTAGACGTTGCCCTCCCAGGGGCCCACAAAGCGAAACCTGGCGATATTGTGCAGGCCACTATTACGGAATGGCCGCTGGACCCGCGCCGTCCCGTGAAAGGTGAAGTGACACGGACACTGGGCAATCCATTGCTGCCGGGTGTTGACGTGTCAGTCGTGGCTCTGGAGCACCACCTCCCCTTGGAATTTCCAAAGGCCGTGCTGCAGGCAGCGGACAAGCTGCCCGACACTGTCCAGCCGGAAGACTGGAAGGGGCGGCTGGATTTGAGAGATGAGCTGGTCGTCACCATTGATGGCAGCGACTCCAAAGATTTGGACGATGCGATATCCTTGCGGGCACTGGATGATGGGGGCTATGAGGTGGGCGTGCACATTGCCGACGTCAGCTATTATGTTCCAGAAAACTCTCCGCTGGATTTGGAAGCCATGGAGCGGGGGACCAGTGTGTATCTGGTAGACCGGGTGATCCCAATGCTTCCGGAGAGGCTTTCAAACGGTATCGCCAGTCTGAACCCCGGCGTGCCGCGGCTGTGCGTCTCCGCCTTAATCCGGCTGGACCGGGTGGGGAGGAGGGTGCAAGCCGAGTTTCGGCGGTCGGTGATTCGCTCACGGCACCGCCTCACTTATGAAGGGGTGAATGCTCTGCTGTCCGGGGAACAAGAGGACACGTCGGGGCTGTTGCCCTTCCTGGAAACGGCGGTGCGGGTGCGAAACCTCCTGCGCGACCTCCGGCTGGCCCGGGGCGCTGTGGACTTTGACCTTCCGGAGTCAAAAGTCATTCTTGACGTGAACGGCTTGCCCGTTGATGTGGTGCCCAGAGGCCGCGGCTTGGCGGAGACGCTGATTGAGGAGTTTATGCTGCTGGCTAACGAAACGGTGGCGCATGCTCTCCTAGAACACAAACTGCCCGGGTTGTACCGCATTCATGAGGAGCCCGGGGAGCGCATGGAGCAGTTCCGCGAGATGATCGGCGCTCTGGGATATCACTTGCCTGAAAAAATTACGCCCAAGCACCTGCAAGAGCTGATCTTCCGGGTGAAGGGAAAGCCTGAGGAAAGGGTTGTGAACAGCGCGCTCCTGCGAACTATGAAACAGGCGCGCTATCAGCCGGAAAACACGGGGCATTTTGGGCTGGCGGCCGAGGAGTACACGCATTTCACGTCACCTATCCGGCGCTATCCAGACTTGTGGGTGCACCGGATCCTGACAGGGTGGATGGAAAAGCGGGCCACGGGGGAAGCGCTGTCACGCTGGCAGGCCAAAGTGTCGACGGTCGGAGAGGTATCGTCCTTGCGCGAGAGGGCAGCGATGGAAGCCGAACGGGATTCCGTCTCCTTGAAGGAGGCGCAGTTCATGGCGGACAAGCTGGGCGAACGCTATGAAGCGGTGATTTCCGGGGTCACAAATTTTGGGATCTTTGTCGAACTGCCTAATTTGATTGAGGGGCTGGTGCGGATGGAGGATTTGCCTCCGGACTACTGGGTGCATGACCCGGTTCATTACCGGCTCAAGGGTCAGCGCACTGGCCGCGAATACCAATTGGGGCAGACGGTCACGGCCGAGGTGGTCCGGGTGGACATCGCGATGAAGCGGATTGATTTCCGCCTGGTGCAAGAAGGGGAAGCGAGAATTCCGGCCAGACGCCGGCAGAAGGGATAAAGCCTCCCGGGACTGGGACCCGTCTTGCGGACAGGACCGGGAGATGTTGGCGGGCCCGGCCTCGAATGAGGCCGGCGGCTCCCTTTAGGGCTCGACCTAAGGTCGATTGCGCGCTACCCGTCTATTATGAATTTTTCATGAAAAACTTATCCTCTCCCCGCAAGGGGCGAAACCTTTTGCAGTGGACGGCGTTATTGCTATTAGAGGTGAGAAATATGCGGTTGTGGAGCAACTGCTACATTGGCAATCCCAAACGCGCTATGGCTCCGTTTCAAGCGCATATTGCGCTGGCATTTGAAGGGACCCGCATTGTCTGGAGCTCGTTCGGATCGGCTCCTTTGTGGGTGGAGGGACGCTACATCTGGCATCTTCAGAGCCCAGTATGGACCAGGCTGCAAGAAGGTTCGAGCGTGTGGTGGTGCGGTCAGAAGGGGGAGACTGTGGTGATTGTGGGCCGCGGGCCACGGCCTGCCCTGGTGATGAGTCAGGAGACGTGGACGGGAATTTTACCTGCGGGCCGCGGGTCAGCGGCTGCGATATTGCCCCAGGCCGGCAGTTGCCAGGTAAAGTTCTCGGCGGCTGGGCCGCTCCATCGCCAGCAGGTGGCGCGCTGACGTGATCAGAGTATGAAGCGGTGCCTGGGCGCCGCTTCGCATTCCGCCGCAGACTGCAATTGAAATCGCGCGCAAATGATCATATAATTAAGAAGCACGACGTGACGGGGGACGACAGGATGCCCAGGACAGAAAAGCCCATTGCGGAGAACCGTAAAGCGCGTCACGACTATTTTATCGACGAAGTCGTTGAGGCAGGGTTGGTGTTGGCCGGCACGGAAGTCAAGTCGCTGCGGGCAGGGCGCGTGAATTTGCGTGACAGTTTTGCCAGATTTGAACAGGGAGAGCTTTTTCTCTTTAACTGTCATATTGCCCCATACGAATTTGGCAATCGGTACAATCATGATCCGTACCGCAGCCGGAAACTTCTGGTGCACCGCAAGCAGCTGAAAGAACTTGCTGCTCGGGTGAAGCAGGACGGGATGACACTAATTCCCCTGCGGATGTATTTTGATGTGCATGGGCGTGCCAAACTGGCTTTGGCTGTGGCGCGCGGCAAGAAAAGCTATGACAAGCGGCAGACAATTGCGGCCAAAGAGGCCAGCCGCCGCATTGAGCGGGCTATGAAGCAGCACGTCTAGTCTGACTCAGGCAACTCATTTGGGGGCGAACTAGATTCGACGGGGATGAACGGGGTGTTGGAACGCGAGCCGAGGACCTGAGCCTCGTTAAAAAGCAGGAACCTATTAAGTGCCAAAAACACTGAAGAAAACTACGCTTTAGCTGCCTAAAACCCAGCTAACGCCTGAGTCCCCAGTTCCTGCCCGGTGGCTTACGGCGTAAACAATGCAGGATACCTGGTATAGTGTCCGGGATACCGTGGGAAACTAGGACTGGTTTGGCAGTGACCGCGCTATGGCGATTCTGTCAAGCGACATTAATACCATGGCTACGCTCGTAGGGGTCTAACATGACGTATCTTCGGAC
>DAHWJO010000079.1:0-14612 GCA_027344105.1 Sulfobacillus sp. | reverse complement strand
AATACTTCATCAAAAGCGGCAGAGCTCAGATTGGTGTGAAGTTTTCCGTAACTCTCAGTGAGGTATGATAAAAAAGCATTGGACAGAGAGAAATCAGAAAGGGCACCAACCAGCTGCCGGAGAATGAGGGCGCCGTCCATGTACCGCCGCCGGGCTGTCCGCAATGCGTGGTTTGACGGATCAAGGGTTAGCAGCAGCTCTGTGTAGGTGACAGCGCTGGGCCAGTCTTTGCGTGTGGTCGCCTCTTTGCGCCGCAAGTCCAGTTCGGCGGTGACCTCCGCCATATAGGGCTGACCGGATGAGCGGAGCAAGGCTGGCTTCACTCTCTTGGCGACCGTGGTGGAAAGTTCAGCGTCGAGGCCCGCATACATCATCGCATCGATCCACTGCAGGTACACATCCCAGTCATGCCGCGTGGGGATTTTCCGGCGGGAGATCAAGCGGCTGAACGATTTCATCGCCTCTTTGGGGCGGTCGACGTCAAGGTAGAGGTCAAAAAGTTCCTGCGCGATCGCGGTCGATTTAATGGCGGAGTAATCCTGAGCCATCTCCTCCATTTGTTGGATGCACTCATAGAGATCTGGTGTGGAATAGGCGTGGTTGATCAGCAGCTCTATTTTTTTTGCATCGTCCGGAGCTAGTTCCAAGGCCATGGCGAAGGCTGTATCAGATGCTTTGACATGGCCTAACTGGCTGTGTGCCTGAGCAATTTTAAGGAACGTATCGGCAGACGGCTGAATTGCTGAGATTTTCTCCAAGATGGAGAGCGCGTCTTGCACGCGGTCTTTGGCCATCAGCATCTGCGCTTGAGCAGACAGGTCTTGAAGTGAGGCTCCATAAAATCTTTCCAAGTCATATTGGCGGCGTGTTTCCGAATTGCTTAAGACCTCGTAGGCACTCCGGATGATTTGAAACTTCTCCGGCGCTTCTTCCGGGGAAAACAGCTTGACCAGGTCTAAATAGCGCTGGCGAATCGTCTCGGCATCAGCTTTGACATCCACTCCCAGCACCTGGTAGTGGGTGCTCGCCTTCACAGGCGTTGGCGGGGATGAAGGGCGGCGCTGTGGTTTTTTGGTCTTCTGGTGCTGTTTTGGCTTTTTGGCCATCAGGAAACCCTCCATTCACAGGATTTGGACGGAGGCAGCAATCACAACGAAGCCTCCCACTCAAAGAGCAGATCCGTCGCCTCGTCCAAGGCGTCTTGCAGCGCGGCCAAGTTGTCTTGTTTTGCTGCTGCTTCGAGATTCTTGACTAGGAGTTTAGCCTTGGCTGATATTTTGGGGGATCGATGCGACAAGTACGGTGCTAGGTCGGCCAGCGTAATTTCTGTTTCTTGGTGAAGGTCATTCGCCGCACCGGACTGGTTTCCCGCTGGGACGACGCCGGCCAGCATATCGCCTTCCCCACCGACGTCATCCTCCATGGTGTCGAATGCGTCCAGTGCGTCCTCTTGTTCGATAACTTCTGGACCGCGTGCCCACAGGCTTTCGAGCCGGGTCTGGCTCGCTTGGAAACTTTCCGCAGATTGCCTCTCAAGGCCATCGTGCACCACAATTTTCTGGGTTTTCTTGGTTGAAATGATTTGTGCGGAGGCCTCCAAAATCCCATTGAGATTATAGCGGAATGTGACCTGAATAGGTTCTTCGCCAGCCATGGCCGGTGGAATCCCCGTCAGGCGAAAAGAACCGAGTGCAAAGTTGTTGGCGACCAAGCGATCTTCTCCCTGAAATACTTCAACATCCACTTCGGTTTGACCGTTGTCCACTGTCGTCACCGTGGTGGTGCGGGTACAGGGAATCGTGGTGTTGCGGGAAATTATCGGGCTGAAAAATCCGGGACCCCAGCGGCCGGCCGACAAGGGTTCGGCCACCGCAATTCCCATGGAAAATGGGGCGACGTCGGTCACCACCAGCCCTGATGCCGACAGGGCTCCCGATTTCAGGCCGGCCTCTACAGCGGCGCCGAGGGCTACCGCCAAATCCGGGTCAATTTCACTGTGAACCGCCTGCTGAAAGTATTCAGAAATCATTGACTGGACTTGGGGAATGCGGGTTGAGCCGCCGACCATGAGAATATCGTGTATGTCTCGCGGGGTCAGGTTGGCCTGGCTCAGAACATCCGACACCAACGCCATCGTCTCGTTGAGCCAAGGCTGAATCAGTTGGACGAACTCCTGCCGGGTGATCTCAGTGGTCAGCATGACGGGTGTGCCGTTATCCACAAGCAGGACCGGAGACTCCACGGTGGCGGTATTTTCCGATGACAGGGTCCATTTAATATGTTCTGCCAGGTCTTTAAGCAGAGCCCGCGCGCGCAGGTTGCCCCTAGGGTCTACCCCAAACTGGGACTGCACGCGCTCAGCCATCCAGTCGACGAGGCGCCAATCAAAATCTTCACCGCCTAGCTGGCGGTTGCCGTTTGAAGACCGGACTTCCAGGACCCCCTGGTCCACCGTCACCACCGATACATCGAAAGTGCCACCGCCAAGATCATAGACCAGGATATTTTTGTGCCCTTGACTATGATTCAACCCATAGGCCAGAGCCGCTGCTGTCGGTTCATTGATGATGCGCTCCACAATAAATCCGGCAAGCTCCCCGGCCCGCTTGGTCGCCCGCCTCTGAGCATCGCTGAAATAGGCTGGGACCGTAATGACGGCCTCTACATCTTCCTCACCGAATATAGGAATCAGATATGAGCGCAGTTCTTTGAGAATCAAGGCGGAAATTTCTTCTGGCAAGAATTTTTTGCCAGCCACCGTGACCGGAGCGGTACTGCCCATGCTGCGCTTGATGGCCGCTACTGAACGGGCGGGCATCGCCACCAAACCATCACGCGCATGTTTACCGACAATCACCCGGTCTTGAGTATCAATGAGCACGCATGACGGAAGGAGCACATCGCCCTCAGGAGACGGGATGACATAGGGCGCTCCTTCCCGGATATATGCGACTGAGGAATTGGTCGTGCCTAAATCAATTCCGACGACTGGGCGAAAGCTTGCGCCTTCGGCATCTTTACTCATTCTCTTCGCCCTCCTTGTAGACAATGACCTGCGCTTTGCGGTAGGGTCGGCCGTCTTTGGTCAATCCACGCCGGAGAATGCGGACAACCTGATAAGGGGCAGGGTTATTATCCGTACGGTCATACTCGTGGGTGGTCCCCAAGGCTTCCGCTTGCCGGGGGTCATAGATTGTTCCTAAAAGGTCCATAGTGTCAAAACCGTATTGTGATAGTGCATCCTGGAGGTTGCCGGCCCACTTGCTGAACAGTGAGCTCCACTCTGCCGGTGGTCCCGCCGGGGTGGCGCACAGCGCGTCAAGGTCATCGAGCCAGGCGATAAGCCGCAAGACCGTGTTGTCGGACTGGTGCGCCGCCACTTCCCTCTGCCTTTCCGCTTCGCTGCTGACGTCAGCCAAGGTCTGCTCAATATTATGAAGAGACTCCGCCAATGTCTTTTGATTGCGGTAGCTCCAGCGGATGAATTTACTGAGTTGCTCAGTCAATGTCAGCAAGGATGCGCCCGCATCGCTTGTCTCTGCAGACGAGTTATCTTGGGCGGCACTCCCTTGTTTTCGGAAATGGAACGGCCACATGCCAGCAAACTCCCTTTAAAAATCGCGTGATGAATCGTAAGCATTTTACCATGAGTAGATTTTTTTGTGTAAAATTTTGGTGATGCAAGGTCAGCGATACCAGCGTTCGACACCATAAGGCAATACCGGTGTCATGAGGGAAGATACCGCCGGAGTCTGCCCTGCCATGTGGATATGCATCCCCGGAACCATCCGAGCTGCAAGTGGTGTCGCAAGAATCTGCCTTGGGAATTGATCTCAGGCTCGGTAATTTGGCGATGTGCGTCAATAGCACAGGAGGAGGGACCATCTCTTCTCGACGGAGAACTTAATCATCAGCGGGCACCTGGCGCAGTAAATCGGTCCTGGATCTTAAAAATAAGCGCGCACAACAATGAGCCGTGGAGCACGACTCCCGGACGAAGGCCGAGCGATACCTCATCCACTACTGCATGGGGCACCGCAACGGGACCGTCATTGTCGCGAGAACGCCGACTGGCAGCAGCACATCCCTCCGGAAACGCGCAACACCCAGAGCGCGTTTCGTCTTGTAGCTTTGCGCGGCCTCAAGAATCGGCAGCTCCAGACTCGGTTGTGCCAAGCAGGTAATCAACCACGTTGCGTGCCGAAAAACGTTGGCCGAAACGCTCCACAAGGGGCAAGAGTTCTTCAAGCGCATCGCCGCTGGTCACCACCGGGGGCTCAACGTAGCCTCCGTGCTGAATCTGAGCGTAGCCTGATGCCGACATCAGGCCGTTGCACAGGCACAGGCGCCTATAGGTATCTTCCAGCTTCCCGCCGTGCGCAATGTAATCGTCCATGGGTCCGGCCGCGCAGCGCTGCTGAATATGGCCCCGGCTGTCCTGATAGGATTCGCGCAGGTAGCCCAGATCGCAAATGCGCGGCCGATTGTGATAAATGTTCTTCTCCGACAAGGTGCCGGGCACACTGACCACCTTAAACGGAAATCCCGTGGGAGATGCGAGGGGATCCGTGTACACGGCTGCTGTGCCCTCTTCCAGCGTTGTGAACACCCGCTGCCTAAGTTCGGGAATGAGTCCTGATTCTTCGCAGTAGGCAAAGAGCGTGCCCACCTGAATGCCATGGGCCCCTTGCTCCCATGCCGAACGGAGCCCGGAACGTGATCCAAACCCGCCCGCCAGCCAAAAAGGATAGCCTAATTTGGCGATAGCTGTGACGTCCGCTGTATCGCGGGGATGGTACACAGGCTGCCCTATCGCGTCATACTCCATCACCCCGCGCGGAGGCGCATTGTGCCCGCCGGCACGGGCGCCCTCGACAATAAAGCCGTCTACGGTTCCTGTGGCTTTCTTGATCAGCATGACAGCCAAAGTGGCCGCCGAGATGATAGGAAAGAACCCCGGGCGGTGAAGACGGCTGCTTGGCGCCGACTCTGCGTAATCGGCGGGATTGAAGCGAATGACAGAATTGCTGGCAGAGGGCGCGTCACTCACCGTGTAGCGCATGGCAACTTCCTCATGTTCTGCAAGACGGTCGAGCACTCCGGGAATCTCGCGCGGGATGCCTGCGCCCATTAGCACGGCATCGACTCCGGCCTGCATGGCTCCGTAGAGAATAGGCAGATTCGGCAGCTCGACTTTGGTCAGCAGGTTGATTCCCACCGTTCCCGCCTGCCCTGCTTTGGCCAGCCAGACTTCTGCGAATCCCCCCAGCATAGCCAGTGAGGTTCTCCACCGGTTGGGTGACAGTGTCCAGAGCGGGATACGGGCATAGGGCTGATTCGCTTTTCGGCCATGCGGCTGAAAGAATCTTTCAATCACATCTGCGGCCATTTGCGGCCAGGGACTGGCCTTCAGGGCCCTGCGCATGTGGCCTCCGGGATCTCCGTCCTGCAGTCGCCTGAGCAGCACCATGTCAATTGCTGTCCCTGACACCACTCCCAGCTGCCCGGCCGACGAGACCGCACGGGCCAGAGGCCAGTGTGATACCGCGATTCCCATGCCTCCTTGAATAATGGCAGGCCACTTCCGATCTGTCATCCACTTGTCCGTCCTTCCGGTGTACTGCTACCCATGGTACAATATTGAAACTCTTTTCTATGTTACCATGCCCACCAAGCCATGGAGAGCGACTGCGCCTAAATAGTTCTTTGGATGTGACAATAATGAGTCCGGCGGATACCCGCGCGAAAAACGCACGGCCCTAATGGCCTAGAGCGCCAGAGCTAATCCGGGGGCGCTGGGCCCGTGGCTGGGCCGATTCTGTGTCGAAAAGGACTATACCAGAGTTTCACGGTGGCGGCAATTAGCAGATGACGGTGCGGGCGGGTGGATATTGGCCGCGTGCCGGCACATACTAGGATGTCGGCTGCGCCTAGTGGTTATGATGAGTGCTGGCAGCCCGACCCGGAGGAGGATGCCTGAATCCATGGCGACACGGCAGGCAGTGGTGCTTGGCGCCCGGTTTGGAGGGTTGGCGGTGGTTACCTGGCTGCGCAGAGTCTATAGCCCCCGGACCCTCGACATTGTGGTCATCGACCGGTGGGCAGAGACCATTTACCGTCCCGGTCTGGTGCACGCCATGACGGTAGAGCCACTGCAGGTGGTCCCTCCTGTCCGCATGGCCATGGCAGCCTTTTGGAAGCGCCACCACGTGCAGTTTATTCACGATACCATTGCCGGGCTGGACCCCCAACGGCGGCAGATCTACACCGTCTCCCACCCGCCCATTTCCTATGCCGTGCTGTTCGTGGCGACAGGGAGTGACCCAGGCTGGGACACCGTGGATGGGCTGGGCCCTCACAGGGGAGGCATCTGCGAAGGGTATCTGGCCCGGCAGACGGCGTCAAACCTGAGGCCACGTCGCCTCAGACGGATGGTTTTCGCAGTCGGGATGATTCACGGCAATCCTGCGTGGACTCCCCCAATTTCTGTGGGCTGTGAGTGTCCCCTACTCGAATCAGCACTCTTGTGGGAGAACCGCCTTAGGCGCAGCGGCCTGCGCGAAGACGCAGACATTGTGGTGCTGACCCCGGCTGCGACCATTGCTGAAAACGCCGGGCCACAGGCCCAACAGTGGCTTCGCCAAGCCTTGTCGCGCCGCGGCATCCAAGTGATTACGGGGGCTTCCTTTAAAAAAGTGACGGACAGCGAAGTGATTCTTGCGGACCGGCGCATTCCTTATGACGGTGCTCTGTGGATTCCCCCTTATATCGGAGCATCTTGGCTCCGCGGGAGCGCCATCGAAGACGGATACGGGTGGATTCCCACGGACAGTTACCTGAACCATCCGGATTACCCTGACATCTATGCCGTGGGGGACGTTGCCAGCCACCCGTGGCCCAAAATGGGTCACAGCGCTATGGTTCAAGCGCGCATCGCTGTGCGCCACTGGCACGCGGTCCAAACCCGCCGCCCGCTTCCCATGCCCTATCAGCCCCAGCTTTTGTGGATCATGGAAACAGGAGGGGGCGGGGGGCTATTTGTGCAAAGTGACGTGTTTTATGGCGGAACGCGCGAGATTGTCCATTCTGGCTATTGGCCCTGGGCTGCCAAGCAAGTGTTCCAAAAAACCTATGTGTCACTGCGGGGGGCGCTCCCCTTGATGCCCTGATGCCACTGCCGCAGGCACTGGCCGGCTACGCGCCAAAAGGACCCGGGATGGCCAGTGGGGTCATCCGGGTCCTTAGGGTGAGTCGCTGTTGCAATTCTGATCCTGCTATCTTTTCTGAAATCGCCCCATCTCCGCCTAAAACCTGATGGGCCGGCAAAATGCGTCCGTGCCGGCGTAGGTTGCGGCAGATCCCAGGCCTTCTTCAATACGCAGCAGCTGATTATACTTTTCTACCCGCTCGCCCCTGGTCGGCGCGCCGGATTTCAGGTGCCCTGTGTCCAGAGCCACGGTGAGGTCGGCAATGAAGCTGTCGATAGTTTCGCCGGAACGGTGGGACACAAAAGCTCCCCATCCGTGAAACTGCGCTAGGCGTGTGGCGGCAATCGTCTCGGTCAGCGTCCCGATCTGGTTCAGTTTGATCAAGGTAGCGTTGGCCACGTTTTCCTCAATGGCCCGCGCAATGATGGCAGGATTCGTGCAGAAGATGTCGTCGCCTACCAGTTCGATAAGGCCGCCAAGACGCTGATTGAGAACCTTCCAGCCCGCCCAGTCGTCTTGAGCCATCCCGTCTTCGAGCAGACAGAAGGGGTAATTTTGCACCAGCCGCTCGTAGTAGTCAATGAGCTCATGGCTGGTCAGATCCTTCTTTTCCGTGCGCAGGTGGTATTTGCCGTTCTGGTAGAATTCGCTGGCGGCAGGGTCGATAGCCACACCGACTTCTTGTCCAGGCTTGAGACCTGCCTGCTCAATTGCGGCCACAATCAGGTCCAGCGGTTCGCGGTTTGAAGAGACCATGGGCGCGAAGCCGCCCTCGTCTCCCACCCCGACCGACAGCCCTTTGGACAGCAGTTCAGACTGGAGGGCGTGGTAAATTTCCGCGCCCCAGCGCAGGGCTTCGCGGAACGTGGCAGCGCCATAAGGAGCAATCATGAATTCCTGGACGTCGGCGCCCTGCCAGTGGGCATGCACCCCGCCGTTCATGATGTTCATCATCGGCACCGGGAGTCGCGTGGATCCGGGACCGCCGAGGTAGCGGAAGAGAGGCAGGCCGCTGAGTTCAGCGGCAGCCCGGGCGCACGCCATGGATACGCCCAGCAGGGCATTAGCTCCGAGACGCGACTTGTTGGGGGTGCCGTCGAGCGCAATCATGGTATTGTCAATCAGCTTCTGGTCGCGCACATCCAGCGATATGACTGCGGGCGCAATTACTTCTTTGATGTTGTCGACGGCGTGGAGTACGCCTTTGCCGCCAAATCGCTTCGGGTCGCCGTCACGCAATTCCACAGCTTCCCGACTGCCCGTGGAGGCTCCCGAAGGGACAGCGGCGCGGGCGTGCACCCCGCTACCCAGTGTAACTTCCACCTCCACGCTGGGATTTCCCCGTGAGTCCAGAATTTCCCGGGCAGTTAGTTTGACAATTTGATGATCCATCATTTATTCCTCCCCTTGGTCCAATAAGATTTAGAAGTTGTCCGCTCACCGGTGCAGAGCGGAGTGAACTCTGGCGTTTCACGCAATTTTTTAGATCGCACCCGCCGTTACAGGTCCCCCGACTGCTCAAGACGAATGATCATCAGACGGTTGGTGCCGCCTGGCGGTCCCTGGTCCGGCCCTTGGGTCAGGATAACGACGCCCTTCTCAACGCCCCTAGCCGCCAGCCAATCGCGCGCGGCCACTTCCCATGCCGTGTCGGCCGGGGCCATCGTCACCGCATGGACCCCGTAGGAAAAAGCCAGCCTCTGGCAGACCTCATCGTGAGCGCTCATGGCCAGAATCCAGGAGGGCAGGCGAAAGCTGGCCACGCGTTTTGCAGTGGCTCCGCTTTGGGTGGGGGTGACAATGCATACAGGGTGCAAGCGCTCACTCGCTTGCAGGACGTCGTTGGCAATGACTGAGTCAATGCTGGGAACTCCGTGCTCCTTCTCTGCCATGGGAGGCAGGGGCTGTTCGTGGCGGGCGCGCTCTGTCACCTGGGCTATTCGGCCCAGCATGCGGACAGCATCTACGGGATACTCCCCCACCGCTGATTCCTCGGACAGCATCACACAGTCAGTGCCATCGAGAATCGCGTTGGCCACGTCGGTCACTTCGGCTCGGGTGGGCCGGGGGTTGCTGACCATGGACTCAAGCATTTGGGTTGCGGTGATGACGGGTTTGTGGGCTTCGCGGGCTTTCCGGATGAGGCGTTTCTGGATCAAGGCGATATCCTCAATGGGAACTTCGACCCCCAGGTCACCGCGGGCGACCATAATCCCGTCAGCCGCTTCCAAAATAGCATCGATCTGGTGCCAGGCGCCCTTGCGCTCTATCTTGGCAATGAGAAAGGGAGAATACCCCATTTCCGAAGCCGCCTGCCGTGCGGTCTGCACGTCCGCCGCACTGTCCACAAAAGATATTCCCAGTGCATCGACCCCGAGATCCAGGGCAAATGCCATGAGTTCTTTATCGTGGGCGGTGATGGCTCCGCCCGCAACCCCGGCTGTAGGGAGATTGACCCCTTTGTGGGACACCAGGGTCCCGCCCACCTTGACCTGGCAGTGGATGCCCTGGTCATCCACTGATTCCACCTGAAGGGCGATGAATCCGTCGTTTAAAAAGACGGGGTCCCCATGCTTCAAAGGATGCACCAGTTCCGGAATATCCAGAGGGATTGCGTCGTCTTGGGCTGCTGCGAGGTGAGCTAAGCGGACGTGTTGCCCTTTAGTCAGTGTTAGCGGGGCGGGCAGAATGCCTATGCGGAGCTTGGGACCCGGAAGGTCGGCCAAAATGGTGACCCGGCCCGTTGAGGCTGCGGCCGCGGCGCGAATGCGCAAAATCCGCCCCCGCTGCTCCGTGAGGCTGCCGTGTGCCAGATTGATGCGGGCGACATTCATGCCGCTTCGCAGAAGCTGTTCCAGCACCTCGGGTGGATCGGACGCGGGCCCAATTGTGCACACAATTTTGGTCTGGTGGGAGGGGAGATGAATCATAATCGCACCTCCTTGGTTGTCCTGCTTTTAACGAATCGCCTACTCCTTGAATCCCCCGCACCACTTGCTGAGTTGCTTGTTCGAAAATGCACGGCGGTGCCCGCATCAATGCCCCCTGGCTGCGTGTTCAAGCTCCCCCTCTTTTCATAGCCCATTTGAGAATACCACCTTATCAATCACCAGTGCCTTCATAGTGGACGCCGCTGCCATGTCTTGTCAATACGCTGATGGCGGTCCTCTCGGAGAGCATGTGAACGTGGAGCAGCCCCCACCGATGTAGTGCATGGACGCCAGGAATTCTTGAATTGGGGGCCAGATGGCCCTAGCCGCCAACAAACCGCTTACGGTAGAACAGAAGAAGACGGGTGGCCACTGGCCTTCCGGGTTAGAAACGCCAGTCCACAATGGGTAGCGCGGAAGATGCGGAAAACAATGAGAGGGGCGGTATACTCATGGGTCAAATGAATGACCGTATTCAGCAGGTTTCTGGATTGATTCAGCGCTTGCAACAGAAATATCCTACCGAAATCGAGGCCTTTTTAACTTTTTCAGGCAAGACTGAAGCCACGGGCGCACTCAGTGCCCAAGCTAAGAGTCTGATTAATGTCGCGCTGGCCGTCGCCGCGCAATGTGAATGGTGCATTGCTTTGCATGTTCAGGCCGCGATTCATGCAGGGGCGACGCAGGACGAAATTATCGAGGCGGGATTTATGGCCGTGATGATGCACGGAGGACCCGCGCTGATGTACTTAACCCCGCTGCTGCAGTCTCTGGATGAATTTTTGCCTGGTGCGGACACGGGCGTATAATCCCGGCGCTCCCATTCGTCAAGTCGGTCACGTCCCTGAATCGGCCTGTAAGGCACAGTAGCCAACAAAAGGGAAATTGCCTGCCTTCTGTGGACCGTTAGGGATAGAAACCGCCATTGATCTTAACTTGCCACTAAGGAGAACGCGATATGTCACAGAATCTATCGGAACCGGGCCCACCCAAAACTACCGTCCCTGAAACTATGGCGCAACTGCAGACAACACCTCAGGGACTGACTGCGGAGGAGGCCCGAAAGCGCATCCAGCAGTGGGGTCCTAATGCCCTGAAAGAGACCAGGGTCAACCCGGTTATGCGCTTCCTGCGTTATCTGTGGGGGCCTATCCCGTGGATGATTGAATTGGCGGCCCTCCTCTCCGGGGTCGTAAGGCACTGGGCAGATTTTATCATTATTATGTTGCTTTTGATTTTCAATGCTGTCATTGGGTTTTGGCAGGAATACCAAGCGGCCAACGCTGTCGAAGCGTTGAAAAATCAGTTGGCATTAAAATCTCGAATCTTGCGAGATGGACAATGGCAGGAAGTTCCTGCGACTGATCTTGTGCCTGGCGATATCATACGCATCCGTCTTGGTGACATCATCCCGGCCGATGTGCAGTTGTTCAGTGGCGATTATCTCAGCATCGACCAGTCTGCCTTAACGGGCGAATCTCTGCCAGTGAGTAAGAAAATTGGCGATGCAGCCTATTCTGGCACCATTGTCAAACAAGGCGAGATGCAAGCAGTGGTGACCGCGACCGGAATGCATACCTTTTTTGGGAAGACGGCAGGTTTGGTGCAGAAGGCCGGTGCCGTGTCCCATTTTCAGAAAGCCGTTCTGCGGATAGGGGATTATCTCATTTATCTCGCCCTCGGGTTAGTGGCCATACTCGTTACAGTCCAACTTTTCCGCGGCGCCCCATTCGTGCAGCTCCTCCAGTTTGCGTTGATCCTGACCGTGGCTTCTATTCCGGTGGCAATGCCGGCAGTGCTCTCCGTGACGATGGCATTAGGGGCTTTGAAGCTGTCCCGTATGCGTGCTATCGTGACGCGTCTGGAATCCATTGAAGAGATGGCGGGAGTTGAAATCCTATGTTCAGATAAGACGGGGACCCTCACACAGAACATTCTTACCCTAGGCACGCCGCAGGTCTATGGCAAGGCAGTGGATCAGGACACTGTAGTTCTAATGGGAGCCCTTGCCTCCAAGGCAGAAGACAACGATAGTATCGACATGGCCATTTTAGCGGGTGTTAAAGATCACTCGCGTCTCGCTGCCTATCAGGAGGAAAAATTCACTCCGTTTGACCCGGTTTCTAAACGCACGGAAGCCGTGGTGCGTGATGCAGACGGAGTGGTTTGGACGGTCACCAAAGGCGCGCCTCAGGTGATTATGACTCTGTGCGCGCCTGACCCTGGGCTGCAGAAGCAAGCCCAAGATGCGGTGGAGCAACTCGCTGGCAAGGGATACCGCACGCTGGGTGTGGCGCGGCGCCAGGGAGACGGAGCATGGACCCTTCTCGGCATTCTGCCGCTGTTTGATCCGCCTCGAGAGGATTCCCGAGATACCATTGCCAGGGCCGAGGCCCATGGCATTCAGGTTAAAATGGTGACCGGCGACAACGTCGCCATCGCCCGGGAAATTGCTGGGCAACTTGGTCTGGGCACAAATATTCAGCCAGCCGACCAATTATTTTTGAAAAATGTAGACATCAATCACCTTGGTGAGGCGGCGCAGGAGACAATCGAAGCGGCGGACGGTTTTGCGCAGGTTTTTCCCGAGCATAAATACGGCATTGTCAAGGCTTTGCAGCAGCGCGGGCATCTTGTAGCCATGACTGGTGACGGGGTCAACGATGCGCCGGCGTTGAAACAGGCCGATGTAGGCATTGCCGTCTCAGGTGCGACGGACGCAGCCAGGGCTGCGTCAGCCCTGGTGCTGGTGGCTCCCGGCCTGAGTGTAATCATCAAAGCTATAGAAGAGGCCCGGCGTATTTTTGAACGCATGAACAGCTACGCCATCTACCGCATCACCGAGACTATTCGGATAATGTTTTTCGTCGTACTGGCTATGCTGGTTTTTGATTTCTACCCGATCACGGCTATGTTGATTATTCTATTGGCTTTCTTCAATGACCTGCCAATCATGGCCATCGCTACAGATAATACCTGGCTGGATCCTAAACCGGTACGGTGGGACATGCATCGGGTATTGACCGTCTCGACGGTTTTGGGTCTGATTGGCGTCGTCGAAACGTTCGGGATGCTCTTGATTGCGAAAGACTATTTTCACATGGCCATCCCTCAAATCCAAACACTCATTTTTCTTAAGCTTGCTATTGCGGGCCATTTAACACTCTTCATTGCGCGGACGCGCAAGCCCTTTTTACAAAAACCATACCCGTCACCCGCTCTTCTCTGGTCGGCCATCGGAACAAAAGTCGCTGCGACTCTTTTGGTCATTTATCCCATGGGTTTAATCGCACACATCACCTGGCTGCAAGCTGCAACTGTATGGGCATATTGCATTGTCTGGATTTTTGTGGAAGACCGTGCGAAGTTGGCCGTTTATAAGCATTTGGAGACCGACACGCCAAGACACTACCCATTTTTAGATCTTCTGCACATGCCCTTAATGGCGGGCAAGAGGGAGCACAGCGAACGATAATCGGGCCGAATCATGTCTGTTGCCCATCCGCGGTTCAAATACGATCCTCGTATTTGCGTTTCGGCCCCCCGGCGCATGGATTAGTCCTAGCGAGTACGCGGTCGGGATGAGTCACCGCAAGTTGGCCTGCCATTGACGCCGGGCCGGTGGGTACTCGATGATATCGTCTATCAAGTTTACTGGACACGCTTTGGCTGTGAGTGGCTAGTTGGCCGGGTCTGGTTGCGCTGTGGGTGGTGGTGCTCAATTACGAACACCAGTCCCCCTAAAAAGGATTGGTTCAAGACTTGTCTATCTCCTAGGTGTTTCGGCAACCACTTCAGAAGACCTTGGGATGCCGCCGTTACGAGCCTGATACCTGAGCCGGGAGCGTGCGGCACGATCGATGTTATTTGGAACGGTCCGTGCCGCATTCACTCGGTCGCTCGCGGCCAGCCGTTCACTGGGAGCACGGGTGACCTGCCATGCGGGTCAATGGCTTCTCTCCATGCAGGTGGAGGAGCCGGATACGCTACAATCGCCCCCTCTCCGATTATCAGATCCTGGCGCGTTCGTCCTGCCATGCGTGTTCTTTCCCGAAAGGCACAACAAAGAGGCTCGGAAAAATCTCCGGCCTCTTAGTTGTGGGCAGCATGTTCCGGGCCACTTGTCCCGATATTATTTTTCTGATGTTCGGGACTTCAGGTTTTTCTCCACTTCCAGCACATGCAGTGTGGTGGCCAGCACGGTATCAGGGTCGAGGCTCATGGAGTCGATGCCGATTTCCACCAGAAATTCTGCCATTACGGGGTAGTCAGACGGCGCCTGGCCGCACAGGCCGGAATGCCGGTGATTGCGGCGGCACCCGTCGACAGCCAGCCGGATCATCTCTTTCACGCCCGGGTCGCGCTCATCGTAATCAAACGCGACGATAGAGGAATCCCGGTCCACACCTAGGGTCAACTGGGTCAGGTCATTGGATCCAATCGAAAATCCGTCAAATTGCTGCGCGAACTGGTC
>DAHWJO010000078.1:0-14681 GCA_027344105.1 Sulfobacillus sp. | reverse complement strand
TAATGCACAAACACGTCACCGCCGTCTTCACGCTCTAAGAAACCGTACCCTTTTTCTGCACTAAACCATTTGACACGTCCGGTCATACTAAAATATGTCCCCTTTCTAAAAGCTACCCTAAAGTCCAGAGTAACCGTAATTAATATAGCACCCTCTGCCAAAAAAGTCAAACTATATCGCGGCGTCTCCGAAAAAATATTTTCCCCAGCCTTGGGGATTATTTCCTGTGGATTATGGGGATAAGTCTGTTGATAAAAGAGTTATCAACCCTTTCCCCTGGGGATATCTCCCCCCGAGCGGGCAAAACCTTCCCCAAACGTGCTCGTGTGTCCCCGGATCTCCGTGCTGCGGCGTGCCAGGTTCCGCAAAAAATTCCCGCCCAGGCATAGGGCGGGACACTTTCGTCCTCAAATCCGTCTCCAGAGAATTTTTCAGAGCCCGGGGATATGGCTACCCTATGGCGCCGGACAGGTTCCGCCCGCTCTGGGCCAGCAGGCTCTTGACCGTGGCCAGCGGACTCGCGGGGGAGCGCCCCGTCAGCTCCACCCAAATCACCACGTCGTGGCGGCAGAGGCTGAGCACCTGTCCCTTATCAGAGCCGGCGCCTGTAATCAGCACAAACGGGTAGCGGCGCTGCAGGCGGTCCGCTATGGCGACCGTCTGGTCGCTCGAGCCCCCGTCCGCAATGATCAGCTCCACGTCTTTGCGGTCCCACTCCTCCATGCGCCACAGACTGGTCAGGTCTGTCACGGCCTGCTCAATCAGACCCTCCTGATTAAGCACATGCAAGACAATGCTCAAAGAGGCCAGCGGAACTCCCGGTGTCTGCAGCACGCGCGCATAGACCCATTCCAGAACCACGACAGCCCCGTACAGGGACAGAGCCAGCCCCAGCGCTCCCCACCACGTCACGGCGATTCCCCTTTCCACATTCTGTCCCATTATACGAACAGTGAGCGGAAAAGATGACGGGAGCCGTCAGTCGGGGCGCTTTATGGCCGCGCGCTCGAGCAGGGCGTCCACCCGGTTGAGCTGCTCCCACGGCAGCGCCACATCGGTGCGCCCGAAATGCCCGTAAGCAGCCGTCTGGAGATAAATGGGGCGCCTCAGGTCGAGCTCCTCGATGATGCCCAGGGGGCGCAAGTCAAACACCTCGCGGACAATCTTGGCCAGCGCCGTGTCGTCCATGTGTCCGGACCCAAAGGTATCCACCATGACCGAAATGGGTTCCGCCACGCCGATGGCGTAGGCGATTTGGATTTCCGCCCGGTCTGCCAGACCCGCCGCCACAAGATTTTTAGCGACCCAGCGGGCTGCATAGGAGGCGGAACGGTCCACCTTGGTCGGGTCTTTTCCCGAAAAGGCTCCTCCCCCGTGCCGCGCATAGCCCCCATAGGTATCGACAATGATCTTGCGGCCTGTCAGTCCCGAGTCTCCATGGGGGCCGCCGACCACAAACCGTCCCGTAGGATTGACCAAAATGCGGGTACGGGACAGATCCCATTCAGGAGCGATCACCGGCCGGATCACCTCTTCCAGCACGGCCTCGTGAACCATCGCGAGGGTGGCCGAGCCGTGGTGCTGGGTCGAGACCAAAATGGTGTCAATCCCCACCGGCTGGGAGTTTTCATACCGCACCGTGACCTGGGTTTTGCCGTCCGGCCACAAAAAGGGCACCTGCTCCGTCTTGCGGACCTGGGCCAGACGGTAGGAGAGTTGGTGAGCCAAGGATATCGGCGCCGGCATGAGTTCTTTGGTTTCGTTGCACGCGTAGCCGAACACCATTCCCTGGTCGCCCGCGCCAATCAAAGCCCGTTCATCAACGGATCCCTGGCGGACTTCCAAGGCCTCATTGACCCCCATGGCGATGTCCGCGGACTGCTCGTCGATGGATGTTAGAATGGATACGGTGTCGGCATCGAATCCCATCTTGGCGCGGGTGTACCCGATCGAGCGGATTGTGTCGCGCACCACCCGGGGAATGTCCACATACGTCACCGTGGAGATTTCACCAACAACCAGAGCCAGCCCCGTGGTCACCACCGTTTCGGCAGCTACCCGGGCCAGCGGGTCCTCCGCAAGAATCCTGTCTAAAATGGCGTCAGAAATTTGATCGGCAATTTTGTCCGGGTGGCCCTCCGTCACCGATTCCGATGTAAAGAGAAAATTGTGCCCCAATTCATGTCCCCCTTGCGTTCCCCCTGTATAAAACAAAAAGACCCCTTCCGAGAGAAGAGGCGCTGCGCGGTATTCTCTCATCCGTCCCCGTTGCCGGGGTCGGGATTGGCACCGTGGCGTCATTCGCCGGTTGCCGGGCTTCATCGGGCCTGTCCCTCCGCCGCTCTTGATAAGAGCATGATAGTCAATTGTCCTAACGAGTATATAGCGTTTCCACAAATCGTGTCAACATCCACAAAAGGGCCAGCCGAAAAAGCGTCCGGGAGGAATCGTTTTCCTTTCACGTGGCCTTGGGGATCAGCGGGTCTCCCCGGGGACGGTGTGTGCACTGTCCCCGGCATCCGGCCTGCAGGCAGGCTAAACGGGGCGGTTCGTCAAAAACTTCTGGCGGGTTGCCTCTCCGCCCCGAAGATGGCGTTCGGCCTTGTTGAACTCCAGGACCTTTTTCACCTCGGTGGCTAGCGCCTGATTGACTTTCGGCAGTCGTTCGGTGACATCCTTGTGGACCGTGCTCTTGGACACCCCGAACACTTTTGCGGTATCGCGCACTGTTGCCCCGTTATTCAGAATATAATTTCCGATGTCCACAACACGTTGCCAGATATGATCCTTCACATTTCCGGCCCCTTTCTCCCCCCGAACTTGGTAGAGTATATGGGCCGCAAAAAAAATAATGCCAGAGCAATTAATCCTGCTCTGGCATATCATGGGTTCAAGACGATGGGTGCATATAGCCTTCCGGGTTGGTCGCCATGGACCCGTGGAACACCTGGAAGTCCAGATGCGAACCCGGCTGGCGGCTGTAAATGCTGCTGGCCCCTACGCTGCCCACGACCTCGCCCTGCTTGATCATCTGTCCGGCTTTGACACTGGCGCTGCCCAGGTGTCCATACACCGTCTGATAGTTGCTGCCGTCCTCCACAGTGACAGACAGTCCCTGGTGGTCGACATTCTCAACCTGCGTCACCACACCGCCCCAGGCGGCATGTACGGGAGTCCCGGCCTTGGCGGACACGGTGATTCCCGGATTGTAATACCATTCATTCAGTGCCCCCGAATACTGCCATCCAAAGGGATTGGATACGGAGCCGTTCACTGGCATCAGCAACGGGGCCGCGGTATCATTCAGTGTTTTGGCGGGAGTTTGGTGGCCATGGGAGGCTGGCACGGTGTGCGCCACCGGTACGGTCACGGCATGGGTGGAGCGATGTGTCAGTGCAAATGTTAGAATGCCTCCTCCCACTACTGCGACTCCCCCAATGATACTGAACATGGTGAGACGACGATTCGCCATAGTGTCTGTTCCTCCACTTTCGTATGCGCCGCAGCGCCGAGGATATTGATATCCTCTTAATTCCAGTGTGCCCAGGAACTGGCAGTTCAAACGGGGGATTAATAAGTCACAGTGACCAGCGGCGTGCCCACGTCGATCTGTTCGGCGTGCCAGTACGTGTTATAGTTGGCGGCAACCTGGATATTCACCGCATGGCCCTGAAGGGAGTCATGGGAATGGATGAAGGGGGTGTCACCCGCCACGGAGACGTACTGAGAGGTCTTGATGCCATTGACCCGCGCCGCAGCCACAGCGCGGAACGCCTGACTGACCACGGCCTCCTCCTGGACGCTGTCCATGTCCTCAGGCAGAGTTCCCTGCAACGTCAGGGCGAGGTGGACCGGGCCGTAAGGGGCCAGCACACTGCGCACCAGAGCCGTGCTCTCCCCAAGCCCGCTGAACGCCTGGCTGCCGACACGGTCCAGCACCAGATACGTCGCTCCGGATGCCAGCCGCTCAGCGATCAGTTCCGTCTTGAATCCCGCCACCTCTGCATGAATGTCAGCTTTCTGGTAGTCAGCGCCCTTTTGCTGCTGCACCTGGCCCGCCACATGGCTCTGCCGGGCCAGCGTTTGCACCATCTGGGACAGGCTGCCCTTGGCGCCGGCCCCCTCCATTTCCACCCAGCCATTGATGCTGAAACCCTGCGGCCGCGCTTTGGTGGCCTGAAAGGCGGTCATGACCGGGGAAATCACCGCTGCCCGGACGCTCGCCCCCATCCACAAAATCAGCCCCACCGCCAGAAGCCACAGTCCGTTCTTGACCATACTCTTCATGAGAAGACCCTCCCGGTAGATGTTGTCTACCAGATTGTTCCACCCAGGCCCTAGGTTCATACATGACGCGCGCAAAACTAAAGACCCTGCAGGGTATCCTGCAGGGTCTTGAAGAGATTTTATCCAATCATGCTCGAGCTGTGTCCAGAGAGTTTCAGGCGATTTTCCGCCCGCTCGAGGGCCCGTTTGGCCCGGATCAGGTCCACGTCAGGCTTAGCCTGCCCGATCGTTTCCACAGCCCTTTGCCGCGCCAACTGGGCGCGGGCCACGTCGATTTCCGATGCGCGCTCGGCGGAATCCGCCAGCACCACCGTCGTCTCGTCGCCCACTTCCAAAAATCCGCCGCCAATGGTGAACTGCTCGGTCTTTCCCGTTTCCGGGTAGACGGTGATGATATGGGGCACCAAGGGGGTGATAATTTGCATATGATGGGCTAAAATCCCAATTTCTCCCTCGGTCGAGCGCACGATGATAAAGGTGACTGGTGCGTCATACACAGTGCGTTCGGGTGTTACGATTTTCAAATGGTACGTTGTCGCCATAATGTCCCCCCGGCCCTAAAGGGTCTTGGCTTTCTCAATCGCCTCGTCAATGGACCCGACCATGTAAAACGCCATTTCCGGCAAATCGTCATGGCGCCCTTCCAGGATCTCCTTGAAGCCCCGCACGCTCTCGCGGATCGACACATACTTGCCGGGAGTGCCCGTGAACTGCTCGGCCACGAACATCGGCTGCGAGAGAAACCGCTCCAGCTTGCGGGCGCGGGCCACAGTGAGTTTGTCGTCATCACTGAGCTCGTCCATCCCCAAAATGGCGATGATGTCCTGCAGTTCCTTGTAGCGCTGCAAAACCGCCTGCACGCCCCGGGCCACAGCGTAATGCTCATCGCCCACGACTTGCGGGTCCAAGATGCGGGAACTCGACGCCAGAGGATCCACTGCCGGGAAAATTCCTTTTTCGGAAATTCGGCGCTCCAGGTTGGTGGTCGCATCCAAATGCGCGAAAGTCGTGGCAGGAGCCGGGTCCGTGTAGTCGTCCGCGGGCACATAAACCGCCTGAATCGACGTGATCGAACCCTTCTTGGTCGAGGTGATGCGCTCTTCCAGATCCCCGATGTCTGTCGCCAACACTGGCTGGTAGCCGACGGCCGAGGGCATGCGCCCTAACAGCGCGGACACTTCGGAGCCGGCTTGGATAAACCGGAAGATGTTGTCGATAAAGAACAGAACATCCCGGCCTTCCTGGTCCCGGAAATACTCGGCCATGGTCACACCCGACAGGGCAACGCGCATGCGCACCCCAGGCGGTTCGTTCATTTGCCCATAGACGAGGGCGGTTTTGTCAATAACCCCCGACTCCGACATTTCCAAATACAGGTCATTGCCTTCACGGGTCCGTTCCCCCACCCCTGCGAACACGGAAAACCCGCCGTGCTCCGTGGCAATGTTATGAATCAGCTCCATGATCAGCACGGTCTTGCCGACTCCGGCGCCCCCGAACAGCCCGACCTTGCCGCCCTTCGGGTACGGCGCCATCAAGTCGATGACCTTGATGCCGGTTTCGAAAATCTCCGTCGAGACGGCCTGCTCCGTAAAGCTCGGTGGCTGCCGGTGAATCGGCATGGTGGATTCCGCTTCCACCGCGCCCTTGCCGTCAATCGGGAGGCCCAGCACATTAAACATCCGTCCCAGAGTAATATTGCCCACGGGCACGCTGATGGGGTGGCCTTCATCAATCACCCGCATCCCGCGCACCAGCCCGTCGGTAGACGCCATAGCTATGCAGCTGACCCGGTTGTCCCCTATTTGGTGGACCACCTCCAGCGCCAGGTCCACGGCCTCCGAGCCCGCACTAGCCGCAGACACCTTGTGCTCTGCCGCAACCACGTGCAGGGCATTGTAAATGGCCGGCATATGGCCTTGGGGAAATTCCACCTCAACCACCGGTCCTAAAATCTCTACAACCTTGCCATCCTGTGCTGCCACACTTGATCCTCCTATTCCAATGCTTCGGACCCGCTGACCAGCTCCGCAATCTCGCGTGTGATTGCAGCCTGGCGCAGGCGGTTACGCATCAATATCATCTGGCGAATCAGCTCGTCCGCATTCTTGCTCGCCGAATCCATGGCCGTCATGCGCGCCCCGTGCTCACTGGCTTTCGATTCCAGCAGTGCGCTGAAAATCACGACTTCCACGTAGCGGGGCAGCAAGTCGTCAAACACCGTTTCCGGATCCGGCTCAAAAACATAGCTGCGGACCAGCGCCGGCTCTTGCGCAGCGGGCTCCTCCACAGGCAGAATCCGGAGCGTCTTGACCTCATGGGTCAGTGGATTGATGAACTTGGTGTAGGTAAGCCAGACCTCATCCACCTCATGATCCAGGTAACGCTGCAACACTTCGTGGGCAATAGCCCGCGCCTGGTGAAAGGTCGGGTCGTCCCCGACGCCCAGAAATTCCTGGAGAATATCGATATTGCGGTGGGCCAGATAATCCCGGCCCTTGCGCCCTATCGCGAAGGCGCCGGGGTTTTTGCCGCCCACCTCATGCATCTTGATGACAGCCTGGCGCAGCACATTGGCGTTGTAGGGGCCTGCCAGTCCCCGGGCCGAGGTAATCACCACAAATCCTACCCGCTGGACATCCCGGGGTGCCAATAGCCTTTGGCCGCCGCCCTTGCTGACAGCGCGGCGGGTGACCGCCTGAATCTGCTCAAAATAATCCCTGGCCTTCTTGGCCCGCGATTCCGCCTTGCGCAACTTGGCAGCGGCTACCATTTTCATCGCCCGGGTAATCTGCTGCGTATTCCTTACGCTTTTGATTCTGCGATCGACTTCTTTCAGTCCGCCTGCTGCCATTTACAACACCGCCGTTTTCTTGAATTCCTCAATGGCGTCCGTCAGGGCTTGCGTTGTCTGATCGGTAAATGCGTGATCTCTGTGCAGCGCTTCATAGATCTCCGGATGCTTTTCATGCAGGAAGCGGTGAAAGCCCGTTTCAAAGGCGCTGACCGATTCCACCGGAATGTCATCGAGAAAGCCCCGCGTCACCGCGAAAATGGAGACCACCTGCTCCTCCACGGACATGGGCGAGTACTGCGGCTGCTTCAGGATCTCCACGGTGCGGTTGCCCCGTGCAATCCGGGCCTGCGTCGCCTTGTCCAAGTCAGACCCGAACTGGGAAAATGCGGCCAGTTCACGGTACTGGGCCAAGTCCAGGCGCATGGTGCCCGCCACCTGCTTCATGGCCTTGATCTGCGCGGCGGAGCCCACACGGGAAACTGACGCTCCCACGTTGACAGCTGGGCGCACTCCGGAGAAGAACAAGTCGCTTTCCAAGAAAATCTGGCCATCCGTAATAGAAATGACGTTGGTGGGAATATAAGCGGAGATGTCTCCGGCCAAGGTTTCAATAATCGGCAGCGCGGTCAGACTCCCGCCCCCGTTTTCCTTGTTGAGGTTGGCCGCCCGCTCCAGCAGGCGGGAATGAAGGTAGAAGACGTCTCCCGGGTAAGCCTCACGGCCTGGGGGGCGCCTCAGCAAAAGGGACATGGCGCGGTACGCCACAGCATGTTTCGACAAGTCGTCATAAACAATGAGAACGTCCTTGCCCTTGTCCCGGAACTCCTCCGCCATCGCGCAACCGGCATAAGGCGCCAGATACTGCAAAGGCGCGGCCTCCGCTGCCGATGCGGAAACGACAATCGAGTACTCCATGGCGCCGCGCTCTTCCAGATTGCGCACCAGTCCGGCAATGGTCGACTCTTTCTGACCAATGCCGACGTAGACGCAAATCACGTCTTGCCCTTTTTGGTTGAGGATGGTGTCGATAGCGATGGCGGTCTTACCTGTCTGGCGGTCGCCGATAATCAGTTCCCGCTGTCCCCGCCCGATTGGAATCATGGAGTCAATCGCCTTAATCCCGGTTTGCATCGGGCGGTTGACTGGCTCGCGCATGATGATGCCGGGGGCCGGGTACTCCACAGGGCGCCTGATTTCGGTATTCAGCGGGCCTTTCCCGTCGATGGGCACGCCCAGAGCATTAAGCACGCGGCCTATTAAGGCATCGCCGGCCGGAACCTCAACCATGGTGCCGGTGCGCTTCACCCGGTTGCCCTCTTTAATGCCAATGTCGCTGCCCAAGATCACGCAACCCACATTGTCCTCCGCCAGGTTCAGCGCCATGCCAAACACGCCATTCTCAAATTCCAGCATTTCTCCCGCCATACAGTTGGACAGGCCGTAAATTCTGGAGATCCCATCACCAACACTCAGAACCACACCGGATTCCGACAGCTCGGTGGCCACGTCATAGTTTTGTATTTCTTCTTTGAGAATGGCACTAATCTCTTCAGGTTTAATGCTCAACGACTAACCCTCCTCCGTTTCCTCGCAGACGCGCACCCAGAAGCTCCATGCGCCGCAGAACGCTCCCGTCAAGCACACGGTCACCAATGCGGATGATCGCGCCTGCGATCAGGGCAGGATTTTCATGGGCGACAATGACCACCGTGCGTCCCGTGGCCTGCCCCAGCTTCTCGGCAAACACCTGCTGCTGTTCCGCACTCAAGGGCTGGGCCGTCTCAACATGAGCCTCCAAGATCCCGCGGCTGGCTTCCACCAGCCCATTGAATTCGCTGTAAATGGCTCCGAGCAGCTCTTGCCGGTCCTTGTCCACCACCACATCCAAAAAGTGCAGGACGACCGGGGCGGCACTGTTGCCGAAAACACGCTGCAGTGTCTCTTTCTTGGCTTGGTGGGACACTTGCGGGTGTCTGAGGAACTGCTGCAGATCCGGCGCGGCCGCGAGCGTATCGACAACGTCGCGAAAGTCCGTCTGAATCCCGTCGACGCTCCCGGTCTCGGACGCCAGTGCAAACAGGGCCCGGGCATAAGGGCGCGCTGCGCGCTGGTCGATCATTGCAGCTGCCCCGCGTCCTGAAGCACCTGGTCAAGGTAGCGTTCCTGGTCATGCGGGTCCAGATTGCGCTCCAGCAGCTTGCCTGCAGCTGAGAGCACCAAACCCGCCACTTCTGAACGGATGGTCTGCAGAGCCACGTCGCGCTCGCGCTGAATTTCCTCAAGCGCCGTGCGCTGCCGGTAAGCGGCTTCACGCTGCGCCGCTTCCACGATTTTCCGCGCTTCTTCTTCCCCTTCGCGGCGCGCCTGGCTGATCAGCGTTTTGGCATCTTCCCGGGCCTGTTTCAACAAAGATTCCCGTTCACTGGCAAACTTCTCCGCATCTTCCCGCAAAGCGTCCGCATCATGAATTTGCTTGCCAATATTATCCCGGCGCTTTTGCATCGCTGCGAGAAGGGGCTTGTACACATACAGGCGCATAAGAATGAGCAAAATCACCCATTGCAGGACGCCAGCAATCATATTGCCCAATGTTAACGATGTGCTGGACACAATTTAACTCCCCTTTGTGAAAATCTCAGGTCTGCTTCGGTCCCGGGACTAGCCAATCTTGGTGAAGACGAACAGCACGAAGGTGATAACCGGCCATGCTTCAACCAGCGCCACACCGACCAGAGCCCATGTCAAGAGACGTCCCAAGGCCTCAGGCTGCCTGCCGACCCCTTCCACCATCCGCCCCATAACCAGACCGTTGCCAATACCGGCGCCGATAGCGCCACCGGCCGCTGCTAGTGCTCCAATGAACAACAAAATATCATGTGAACTCACTCGTTATTCCTCCTTGAGCTTTTCTGCTGTGCTCTTGTTTGCTGTGCGCCAATCCGGCCTAATGCTCATTGCTGGCCTGAATGCTCATGTATGCCACCATCAAAATCGTGAAGATCAACGCCTGAATCAAGGAGATGACCAGACTGAAAATCAGCCAGGCTGTCCCCACGACAACCACCACAATCCAGCCGGCCCAGTCATGAGGCACATTCGTCGTCATCCGCAGGACCAGTTCTCCTGCCAAAATGTTGCCAAACAACCGGAAGGCCAGACTCACCGGCATCACGAGTTGCTCCAGCGCGTTGACAATGAAACCGAAGACGGGAATAGGCTTCCAGAACCACCCGACCAGAAATCCTCCCACGCCTTTGTACTTTATCCCGGACCACTGGATTAACAGGAAAATGACAATCGCCAACCCTGCCGGCATGCTCAGAAAAGCAGTAGGTGAGTGTATCCAGCGGCTCCCAATGCCGGGCAAGGGCAGCAATCCCAAAATGTTGGCCACAACCAACAGAAGAAACAGGGTCAGGGAAAGCAGGGTCAAATTCGGCGCCAGTTCCTTCGGCGCCATCTGCTCGACCAGTTCCTGAAAAGTCTCCAATGCGCTTTCCAAGAGGTTCTGTGCCCCGTTAGGCACGGCAGTCGTCACATTGCGCACTGCCGCCAGCCCAAACCCAAATACGACCAGCATGGCCAAAAGACCGGTGTAAAACGGCGGCCATTCAAATGCTGTCAATGAAAAAGCCATCAATTCACCCCCTTGTGCCGCGACCTGAATATCGCCCAGATCAGATATATCGCATAAGGCACAAAGATCCCTACTAGGGCCCAGCCGACACGCAAGGACGTGTAGTGCTGGATAACATAGAAAAACACCCCGAGCAGTATCAGCCGCGAAAAAAGCCGCAAATTGATACTGGTTAACGCCGCGCGCTGATTGAGCTTAGCCCATAACGGCAGGCGCAGTCCGAGGCCCACCAAATCCACAATTCCCGGGAGAATCCCCGCTGCCACACTGAAGAATATGACACTTCCCGGAACGGCCAGGCCGATAAGCACGAGACAACCCGCAAGGCTTAGAGACGCTGCAGCCGATCTTCGCCAGAGCAATGAAAAATCCTTCACTTTAGCAAGACCCGAGCCAGGCGGTAAACTCCCCACATTCCAGCCCCCATCCCCAAAAGCACTCCCAGAATGGTGAATAAGGAGCCTGTGTGCAGAAGCCCGTCCAGCCACCGGCCTAGAAGAACCCCGATGATTACGGCTGCGACCAGTTGAATCGACAGAGTCATGGCAATCCCGAGTCCACGGGCTGCCGTTAATGGACGTTTGCCGTTCTTGTCTGATCCCGTCGCCAGTCACCCTCTTCTCGCTCATTCCAGTTGAAAGTTTGCCCATAATCGGCAGAATTATGAAATCGTACCAGGCAGACTCCCAACGATGCCTTGGCTGAAGAGATTGTTCCGCGCAAATCACTGCAGGGTCTCTACCGCCAATAAGGACTGAATTTCGGGAAGTTCACAGCAGTCTGCACAAACGACAGATACCAACATGGGTATGAAGGTGAAAACCCTCACAATCGATAAGTATAGTCCAGGGCTAAAAACCCGTCAATAGACTCAGACGGGCTATCTCCCCCACCGAACCCCATGGTCCGACATCACTCCGGCACGGTTCCGAACTGGCGGTCTCCCGCATCTCCAAGACCCGGCATGATATACCCCAGCTCATTTAGGCGCTCATCCAGCTGTGCGGTGAAAACCCGGACATCGGGGTGGCATTCTGCAACCTTGCGCACCCCTTCCGGCGCGCTGATGATACTGACCACGCGGATATTGCGCGCCCCTTCCGCCTTCAGGTAATCTAGGGCATCCACCGCTGAGCCACCCGTGGCCAGCATCGGGTCAAGCAGAATCACCGGGTGGTCGTGATATGAGGCCGGAAAGTTGCTGTAGTAGCGGATCGGTTTAAGGGTGCGGTGGTCGCGGTACATGCCCAGGTGGGAGACCACGGTGTCCGGGACGACATCCCGGAACCCCTCCACCATGCCCAGGCCCGCGCGCAGCACCGGCACCAGCACCAGCATCTTCGCCACCTGGTAGCCCGTGGTCTCCGCCAGAGGCGTCACCACCGTAAAGGGCGCAATCTCAAGGTCCTGCAGGGCAGGGAAAGCCAGCAAGCGGGTTATGGCCGTCAAGTGGCGGCGAAATGCATCGGTTCCGGTGTGCTGGTCCCGCAGGACAGCAATATGCACCTTGACAAGAGGGTGGTCAACAACAGTCAGCATAAATAGCTCCTTATTCACGCGGCCCGCAGTTCAGTGACGCCCTGCCAGCAGGGTGCCAGACTGTTTGCCGGCTGTAGAGAGCGGCGGCCAGGCAAATGGCTGCCCGCATCCGCCGCTCTCAGTCCGCGATTATTTTTTCTCCGCCGCAAGAATGACGGCCACACCCCTCACATTCCGGGCCGCTCGATCTGTTCGATCTTCTGCAGGCGCCGAACATGCCGGCCTCCCTCAAATGCTGTGGCCAGCCATACGTCCAGCACTTCCTCGGCCAGTTCCGGCGCAATCATGCGCCCGCCCATGGTCAGCACATTAGCGTCGTTGTGCTGACGCGAGAGCCTGGCCGACACCACATCGTGAGCCACCGCAGCGCGCACGCCATGGGTCTTGTTGGCAACCATGCACATGCCCTGGCCCGTGCCGCAGATCAGCAGTCCGCGCTCCACGTTGCCGTTGGCCACAGCCACAGCCACTTTGTTGGCATAATCCGGGTAATCCACCGAATCCGGTCCAAATGTCCCGAAATCTTCAACATCCCAGCCTTGATCAATGAGGTGATTGACCAGTATTTCTTTCAACGGCCATCCTGCATGATCCGCTCCGACCGCAATCCGCATGCCTTATTCCCCCGTTTCTGCCGCATTGGCTCCTGAATCCTCCCCAATCTTTTCCTTCAACCGGGAAAGGAGACGGTACAGTCGCCATGCTAATGAATCATAATACACTTGGTTGGTACCGAGTGGGTCGGTTATTTCGCCCTGCTCCCCCAAAAACTGCGGGAGCACCGACGTTTTATGCGCCCACTGCGGACGCAGCCTCCTGACTTCCTGAGCCTGGGCGGAGGTCATCGTCAAAATAAGGGAAAAATCCCGGTCCATTTCCGGAAGTTCGCGGGACCGGTGATTCGCCAGATCCCCGCCATACGGCTTGACCGCCTCGGCTGCATAGTCCTCGGCGGGCTGCCCGGGCCAGGCGAGAATTCCCGCTGATGCCACAGGCCATTCCTCTCCGCACAGCGCCTTCCACAACGACTCTGCCATGGCGCTCCGGCAGGTGTTCCCTGTGCAGACAAACAAGATTGCGGGCCTGCCCTTGCCCATCACCAAATGTCCGCGAGAAGCCCCGGGCTTCAGCCCGGGGGAGGAAAGCGGACTGCCGCCGCTAGGCGGAAACGGGTTTTTGGTCATAGGTCCATCCTCCGTTGTGTTGTACCATGCGACAGTATTTGTACGAAATGCCCTGAGCGATCCGTCGTCCCTTTGCCGAGAGATCAAAAGAGCCACTGGCCCGCGCGAGAACGCGGCCCGTGTGTGTGCCCGCGTACTTTCCTTGGGGCACCACCGCGCGTACCAGATCCCCCGTCTGAACCCCGAAGTGGGATCTCTGCCGTGACCGATGCCGGATGGGGAAGCCGTATTTGTCCGTACCGCACATTTGGCGGGTGCCCCGTCCCTTCGCGGTCCACACTTGCACGTAGGCGGGCAGGTGGGTGAAGCGATCGGGCGTACTCGCGCCGACGCAGAGCGCATCGTAATAGTGTGCTTTCGGGAAGTGGTGGTCGAGACGCTGTTTCTTGGTACGTCCGCCAGTTCCACCTTCGACAGGCAATCCCGCCGCCTCAAGCTGGGTGTAAAGCCGCCAGCGCGTGGCGTTCATCATCGCCGCGTCTTTCAGCGGCTTGCCGGCCTGTACTTGAATGGCGGGATAGCCGAACTCTTCGGCGGTCCGGGTGTTTTTGGCCTGATTACAGTCGTGACAGGCCAACGTGAGGTTACTGCCTCCACGACTTTTGGGCACAATATGCTCCACTTCGAGGGACACTTGCGTTTGCCTACAATACGCACACGCTCTCTGCCATTTCTCCAACAGATACTCGCGGACTTCATAGCCTAAGAGCGTACCTGGCTGGTATTCCACGCCGGAAATTTCCGGGGCCTCCAGTTTTTGTGTGTCAACCCGGACATGCTCGACACTGATCATCGTGATCGGCGCGTACACGCGAATCTGCGCCAAAGCATGGAGCGTTTGATTCACGCGGGCGTCCAGGGATGGCGGGAGCCAGCCCGCTTGTCGTTTGCGATTCTGAAATCGGGGTTGACGATAGCGTGTCTTACGATATCGGCGTCCTCGTCGAAGAGCGCGCCGGGCATCTAATCGGGTCTTGATGCCCACTTTGTGTATAATCTCCCCGAAGAAGAGGACTTTGGGGCCTGTGGCTCCGTCCAAGATCATGGCCATCCCCGTCGTCTTGCTGCCCGGGTCAAACTTAATCCGAAGGGACTGAAACACGGGTGGTTCCGCCGCCCGACCTTTCAAGCGAATCGTGAACGGTGCCATCTTGTGTACAACAGCCCGGCCCCGTTCCAGCAACTGCCGCGCACGTTTTTCCGTACAGGGCATCAGCGGTTTCCTGTGTCGGTCTAA
>DAHWJO010000077.1:0-14881 GCA_027344105.1 Sulfobacillus sp. | reverse complement strand
CTGAAGGCGGCGTCCCTCATACCTCTTCTGGAGTCGGCAGACCATGCTCTTTACCAGGCCAAGACCCGGGGACGCAATCAGGTGGCTATGCATACAGACCCGCCGCTAGGCGGTGTGCACAACGCCTGGTCCTGATAGAGGCGAGAGACTGCTGGCCAAACGTGATTTCGGGGCTGCCGCATGAGGCCAGAACCTGACGGATGTAAAGACTGGAAAAGCTTTTGTTTCTTAGAAAAAGGAGAGTGATCACCGTGACAGTTGCGACATCATGGATAAATCCATTGCAGGAAGGGCTTGTGGATGGCCGCCGTCCGCAGCCCTTCACCCTGGTGATTTTCGGGGCAGCAGGAGATTTGGCTCACCGCAAGTTATTCCCAGCATTGTACAATCTGATGTTGGATCACTGGTTACCCGCTCATTTTAACATTGTGGGCATAGCTCGGCACCCTTATTCCGACGATCAATTTCGCCAAGAAATAGAAGAGGCAATTCGCCAATATTCTCGGCGCCCGTGGAATGATGTCGAATTCGCGCGCTTCGCCGATGAAATTCATTACATCACGGCTAATTTCGATGAAGGTCTTGCTTATACTCAATTGCGAGACCTGCTGAATCAAATTTCCGAACGCCACAACATTCCCCACAACTACTTGTTCTACATGGCTACTCCTCCCAGTTTTTATCTCAAAATTGCTCAGCAGTTGGGAAATGCGGGCCTTAACAGACCAGTGAGCGAAACGGACTGGGTGCGTGTCATTGTCGAAAAACCATTTGGCCGGGATTTGGCTTCAGCACAAGATCTCAACAAGAAACTGCATCAGGTGTTTGACGAACAGCAAATTTACCGTATTGATCATTATCTCGGAAAAGAGACAGTGCAAAATATCTTGGTATTTCGCTTTGCCAATGGGATTTTTGAACCCTTATGGACCCATCAATATATTGACCATGTTCAAATTACGGTAGCCGAATCGCTAGGGGTCGAGGGGCGGGGGACGTATTATGATAATGCCGGCGCAATCCGCGACATGGTCCAAAACCATATGCTGCAACTGGTCTCGCTGATCGCTATGGAGCCTCCCGTGGCCTTTGAAGCTGACGCGGTACGCGACGAGAAGGTCAAAGTGCTGCGCGCCATACGTCCGTTTACTACGCGCGATGTTGCGGAGCACACGGTACGGGCTCAGTATGAAGGGGGTTTAATCAACGGAAAATCCGAACCGGGCTTCCTTGATGAGCCGGACATTGCATCCGACAGCCGAACGGACACTTTCGTGGCGTTAAGACTATTAATAGACAACTGGCGTTGGGCCGGGGTCCCCTTTTATTTGCGTACGGGCAAACGCTTGCCCAAACGCACCACAGAAATTGCAATTCAATTCAAAACCGCACCCCATCGATTCTTCAGTAAGACAGCGACGCCCGACCTCGAACCGAATGTGCTAACTCTGAAAATTCAGCCGGATGAGGGCATTGCTTTGCGGTTTGGGGCCAAAGTTCCCGGTCCTATAATTAAAATCCGCACGGTCAATATGGAATTTCTTTACGGCACTTCCTTTGCCGATGCTGCTCCCGAAGCCTACGAGCGGTTATTGCTCGATGCAATGATCGGCGACTCCACCCTGTTTACCCGCAAGGACGAAGCTGAGGCGGCTTGGACTTTGGTCACGGCGATATTAGAACGGTGGGCCCGGGCCAAAAATCCTCTGCCGACCTACGAATCAGACACATGGGGTCCCCTGGAAGCCGACCAATTGATTGGCCGCGACGGTTTTCATTGGCGGCGGCCGTAATCTTTCTCCTTATTCATTCGGGACAAGGCTGGGGAGCAGGCATTATGGATCGGCAGGAATGGTTTTGAGGGCCTGCGGGCATCGTGGCAGAGGCAACCTGCTCCACCGTTGCTCTGAGGCTCAAACCGGATTATGCGCAACCGCCCGCAAGAGGAATGGGGCGGCTTGATCCGTCTGGGACGCTCGATTGCGGTAGACGCAGTGTTATCTGGGGCAGTTGCCATGTCCTATACTGCGGGATTGTGGCGGATGACGAATTAGTTCTACTCGGTTGGTCCTAAAAACAGAAGGTGATTCTATAACAGCCACTTGTATAATTGACCAATTTGTCACGTTGTCCTCATTGCATCAGACGCCTGACGCTGAAAGCTGAGTGGAACAGGAAAAATTGATGATCCGTGGATTATCATGCCTACTGACGATGTGTGGGGTTGGTTTCGGGAACATACATCCCCGGATAGCTCAGGGAGTAGGGACAACGTCATGTACCTACCCCAGAAAAGGCGTCCAATGAATGTCTATCATGTCTAGAAGAAGTGCCGTCGGCACGACCAAGAAATTACGCCTTCCCGCTTTGGCCGGAGGTGAGTGGCGTCGTCTATTTCCGTCTGGTCCGTGTTGTTCGGCTACGTGGCATAGGGGTGCGCCGGGGATTGGACACAGGCGATCAACAACCGCGCGGCAATGCCAGTTTTCATCGGGCGGCGGTTAAAGCGATAGACAAATTCTTCGAGGTATAATTGGCGGCGGGCGCGGCCGCGCCCGTGGTAGGTCCCATCAATGAAGGTCTTCGCGAGACTAATGACCGTATTCACCCAATGAAAGACCACGGGTGCATCGGGATCCGTGCTGAGGGTGACTTCATGGTCGGCTTCGTGAGCGCGCGCCCCCGCCGCATAGGCGGTCGCTCCATCACTCCGCCAGACCCCTTGGTGTTCGACGCGGCGGTCCAGCACCTCGATGACGGTGTCGTTCGTGAGGTCCGGCACGGCTTCCATAAAGATGTAGCGCGGATGTCCTTGGCTGGTCAGACTGACGCCGACGATGACCGGATCTTGGTCCGTGCCCCGGCCCCGCTTACCCGCTCCATGGCTGACCCCGCCAAAATAGGCATCATCGAGTTCGAGCAGCCCGCCTAATTGATACCGGGCATTGCGCTCCTTCATGGCGTGTTGGATTTTATGATGCAACAGCCAGGCCGTCGCATAGCGCAAGCCGAGTTCTCGGCTCAGCGCCAATGCGGATTTGCCCCCTTTGTCCACGGCCACCAAGAAAATGGCCAAAAACCAGATGCGCAAGGCCACTTTGGTACGGTGAAAGAGCGTTCCGGCGGTGACAGACGCCTGATGGTGGCAGGCCGTGCATTCATAGAGAGGAGCGGACCGACCGGTCCGCTCGGATCGCTGAACGGTCCAGAATTTCGTGCCTTGGCACTTCGGACAGACAAACCCATTGGGCCACCGCTGCTGGAACAGATGTTCTTCGCAGGCGGCTTCCGTTCCGAAGGTATCTTGCCACTCCAGCAATGTCATGGGGGTCCCCTCCACTTCATACCGGGATTTTAACCACATTATACCAGGCTTCCTCCACTTTGGGGTGCCAACCTGAGTTATCTGGGGATGTATGTAGCAGAATGGTGACGATTTTTGACAAGTTAGCACTTCTCCCGTATGATATGAAATGGCTGGGGAGTAGTTGGGGGCCTGGTGCCTTCCTTGGACTTCAAATCCAATGGTCGGCTTTAGAAGTCGACGGTGGGTTCGATTCCCACATACTCCCGCCAAAGTCAAGTCCCGCAAGGTTTCCGAGGTGTGTCGGCGGAAACAATTCCTGTCATGAATGGACAGAAAATGCTTCCAAATCACTTTGGCTAGAAGTGCCTGCGAACCTTACCACCTCGCCCTAATTTGGTTGATCGAACAATCTTCCACACATGTCTATTGAACAATTTCCTCCACGAGCAATGTGAAAACTTAGTAGCTGTAGGGCTCCCTAGAAACATAATGCTTTGCTCCCGTCTGATCGCTGATTCGCAGGATTTCAGCACCGAAGATCACAACGAAAGACGGGCTAGTTTGTCCAGAGACAACCGGGATCGCAATGGGCGTAGGAGGAACCAGAGCAGCGGGGTCCACGATTTTTTTTACAGTCCTCATGGCACGGATTGCTTCCCGGTTCTTGGCGATTGACACTCCCTTACCTCAACGGGTCGTAGCCCTGACATTCCTTCGTCCGACCTAGCCCAAGGGGGATTTGGGTGACGTTAACGGATCAATGCCCTGAAGCGACGCATGTTCGATACCCCTTGCGTTTGTGAAATTCTACAGATCAGCCAGGATACAGGGGACGATTATCCCGCAAGCGGCCCGGTTGAAACGGTTGCTGGGTCTGCCCCATCGCCACCAACAGGCGGTGAGCTTGCGGATTAACTTCATCATCGATTGCATGGGAGTCAAGTGTTTGACCTGCACATTCTGTTGGTGCCAGGCCTGAAAGTGGGGCTAATGGCCGACCAGATGGAAGACGGCAAAAAAAACAGATTGCGGAGCAAGGCATGGCCGCGCTTCGACAGCTTGATGCTTCCCCGGTATTGTCCGGAGGTACGTTCAACCAAGTTTAAGCCAGCCCACCGGAGGACCTGGTTGCCATGCTCCAACCGCCGCAAGTCCCCGCCAAAGGCCATGATGGCGGGGTTGTCCGGCAGGGAAATGCCGATGGGCCGCACTTGATCGGCGCATGGAATGTGCTCGAGCAACCCTGAAATTCGGGTGTCCGCCTCCTGGATGACCCGTTCAGCCGCCGCAGTACTGGTCAAAGAGGTGCCAAAGCTTCCATTGATCCTCCTCTAGGGCGGTCCCATCACCATGCTCGTGCTCGCAGTCTGGTGGTAGGCCCGTGGCATACCGCCGGCACCGCGCGGTTTCCATGCCGAACGGTGGCGTCGGGGGTCAGCGGCCGGACACCGCTCGGCACGGGAAAGCACCACAAAAGGGCCAAGGCCCGGGAACGCGGTCGTGAACTCGGGAAACCGGATATCTACCCAACGTCGGATGCAATTCTGCAGCCGACTGGATTTGACCACCCGATCCTGATTGGCCACTATGACCCGTAGACGCTGGAAGTGCTCCGCTGCGCTGGCAGGAGGTGTAGTATCCCCGACTGACCACGTCGGCAATGATCAGGGCATCCTTCGGGTCGCTCTTTGACGGCGAATTATCCCGGTTCTCCTTGTTGCGTTTCGTGGTCGCCGGGTAACGACATCGGCCATGGTTGCTATGCCGAGCGCCTGTCTCCGAAATGAGGAATGGCCGGAATTGATCCTGACAATAGTTTATGTGATGAATCAGGGATTATCGGGGGCGAATGTGCATCAGGGCCCCACATGTTAGGCAGGGACGAATGCCAGCCGGCATCGGTGGCCGTGATGGCTACCGCATGATGGGCTTAAGGACTATGTTTAAGGTACGTCCCGAGACCAGATCGACCTGCAATGCTGTGGTCCGAAATTCCCGGTTGGTTTGCTGAACGGTCATCGGCCATTGCGCGTGATGCCAATGGACAATCTGATAAAGATATCGGTGGGGTCCGACTTGTGTCACTGGCAACTCGGGGCTCGGCGAGATCGGGGTGGGATTCCCCTGCGCGGTGATGAGTATGCGTGCGCTTGGATGGGCGGGCCACGGGAGGCCGCCGAGCGTGTAGAACGTAATCGCCGCAGGTCTTCGACCGGTGTATGTCAGGGTGAACGTTCCCGTTACCGTGGCGCCGATGGTCGGGTCTTCCATGGTGTGAAATGGGGCGACCGATACAATCACTTGGCATTGAAGACCCTCGGCGCGGCCCATGTACTCGTGGCCAGACGGGTACGCACCCACTGGTGGAACGTGGGCGAGAGCGAGTTCCGCATGCTGGCGTGTCACCGCCTGTACGTGATCTTGCCAACCCATGCGGCCCCCGACGATCAGAATCCCCGCGGCGCCGACGGTGATGAGCCATCGGATCGATCGATTCACCGACTTTCCCTCCCCTGCCTATCATACTATAGCCGCAAAAGGCGTTTTGTGTTCGAGAGGAGGATTGCGAGCCGTGAAACGCTCTTGCGTTTGCACGAGAGGGCCAGCTGGAATGCATTTTTATCGGACAACGGATAGGATGCTGGCACATACAATGTAACATTTTGTGCGTAATCGGATGTGCAATAGGATGAGATCGGCGGCAAGCTGTGGAAAGGACGGTGCAAAGGCGGCTGAACCAACGGTGGAAAAGCCCAGCTTCACCCAGGCCCAGATGGTCACGTCGTCTGACGTTGTAAAGCATTTTAGTGAGATCCGCAAGCATGCCAAAGAAAAGCCCGTCCTTATCATGAACAACGGCTGGTGAGATGCGGTTCTATCGGGATACGCCCAACACGAAACATTGTGCCAACGGCTGTTGGGGCTCGAAGAACGATATGAAGCGAGTGTCCTCGAATCCCGTATCGAGCGGCTGGAGAGCCATCCGGAAAGTACCGTGCCTTGGCGTCGGGTTAAGCGCTCGCGGGTAAAATGAGTAATCAGCGGTTCGACGTTCGGTTCGATGCGGATGCTCTGACAGAATATCAAGGACTCGACAACGCCGTGGTGACGATCGTGGGTAAGGCCCTAGTGCGTCTTGAGGAACGGGCCGACGATGTGGGAACGCCACTTAAGAACAAATGCGCGGCCAAACTCCATGGATGCAAGAAAATAAAGTTGCGGCATGAGGGTTGATTTCATGCCCCATAAAACGGCCGATCACAAATTTGACGAGAAACGCGCTATGATGATTGAAATGAATGGTTAAAGGAGGCTGGCAGGACGCGCATCACGAGCTTGGTGTGACGAAACGAATATTCCGCTGATGCGTTATTGGGGGGCAGCAAGTCTTGCTGCGGAAACCGGTTTAGGAAACAGGAATCCGAAGGCTGACTAAGTATGAAATCATTGTGCGTCGGGAAGACGAGCAAGCAGCCAAAACGGCCCTGGGGCGTGATTGATAGACGGCACCCAGACCTCGGCACGCGATTGCGCTCTGCGGACACCTTCTCCACACGCGCCATAGCCCTGCGCCGACACAAGAGTACCTAACGCATCTAATGATGACGATTCGGGGGCGAAAGCGACTCAGGGATGGGCGTTCTCTGGCAAGAGAGTATGCATCGAGCCAACTAAAGGAGCGCTGCCCATGCTAACTAGGAAAACGTCACTTTGGCCATTCTACTGGTTCATTCCTGGATTGATTACGCTGGCCTCATGGGTGTTCGGGTTGCGCAATGGCGCATCTCAGGTTCTCGACCCTACCCCTCGATTATGGACGCTCGGAAGCATCAGTATCCTGGTTACAGCTATTGAGATCGCGATCGTAGTGTCGCTGCAACGGCAATCGTGCTCACATTCCTCCATTCGACAGACGCCTGTGAACCAGAAGCTTGCGTTTGTGCTGGCGGTCATGGTAGGCGTCGTTGGACTCGGCATTCAGATTTTCGTGGCAGGCCTAAAGCCCATTCCAATCGTTTGACATCGAACTTAGGGGCGGCAGAGGCGCATTCGGAGGCGAATCTGCATGGGATTCCCGATTCAAACCCGTTGATTCTGCGGGTTGGTCGGATTAGACTTTACGATAGCTCCCTGGGAGAGTTTAGGGCTTAGACCCTGCACACACTCATTGTGCAGGAAGCGCTTTTGCGAAGAACTAATCGCTCCAGAACGCACGGACTCAGTTCGTCACGATTGGACCGGCCACGCATAAATGACGGCCTCTTCCAGCGGTTGAACGCCGGCGTTGGGAATCCATCGTTCGGCTGGTGGGGCGCTAGCAATCCTTCTAAGTCGGTGACGATGCCCGGACACCAGGTTTCCAGACGGGTCAGCTGCCGCTAGCGGCCAGTCGCATTGCAAATCAAACAGGTATCTGGCGACGTCCGGTACCCACTCGTTGCGGACACACAGGAGGGTGGCGCGCGGAGCGCATGCGGCTATGTGCTCCATCACCATCAAGGCATGAGCAATCTCCCAACGGCCGTATTCCCGCTCTGCCGGGGGTGTTTGGCGCTCGGCGGAGTGGGCCTCCCACTGGCGAACCAGCGGGGCCAAGCGGTCTTGGGCATCGTAGAGCAGCGTGGCGCCGAGGAGCGTACTGCGCGTGGGCCGAGGTGCGGCGAGCGACTCTAGTGACACATATAGAATTTCGATGTCGCGGCAAATCCATGTTCGGATTTGGATACCGCACGTTTTTGTTTCTACCGCCATGACCAGGTCGATATCGCTGGCGGCATCCACCGCAGGCCGGGTTAAGGATCCGCCTTTCTCCCGTTGAAGGGCATTATCTCTCCCTATAACTTCAACTTGCTTGACCCCTTACTGCGGTGTGCCCGGCGTGCCGTAGGGATTGGAACGCCGCTGAAGCCACTACGTATCAACCACTGCTCTAAGGCTTTCGTGTTATCCGCGCGTGTTAATCCATCAAACCGTGCTGCGGAGTCGTTGTCCTCACTGCGGGCGGTCGTTTCGGCCGCTCTTGACGCATGCGGTACCCGGGTATTGCTCTCAGCGTGGAGGTTGGCTCGGGGAGAATCAAGCTCCACTGGCTTCTGCAGCCGACGTGCGGGTTGCGGGCGACGTCGGAAGACTCATGGTGAACGTCTCTCAGGTGGATGGATATCTGCGGGACACGGATAGTGCATCAGGCTGCTGATGTTCACGGCAACACCGTACATCATTGGAAGGCTGGTCAAATTCCAACCCTCCGTGCCGTTCTCGGGCTGGCACAGAGCGGAGGATGGTCGTTGGTCGAACTGTTGCTCCAGGACTTTACGAGGCCACTGGTGGACGAGGCTCCCGCAGGGGAGGGCAACAAGGCACGGGGCCCCGGAATTGACGGTGTGGCTGTTCAAACGGGCGGTCATTGATGCGATTAACGGGCCCTGGTTTGAATGACCGCTTACCGCCGAAGACCTTGCACGTCGGACTAGCCAGTGGCCTTATGAATTGCGTCAGCTCTGTCCAGGGCTATCTCAAATGCTTATCAGTCGATACTCCGGCGTCAAATTATTCGGGTCCGAGACAGGAGTAAAGCAGGGGAGAGCCCAAACCCGGCGGACCAGGCGTAATACTGAGCCCCCGCGGACAATATAACCGCGGGCGAGGACCAGGACTCCATAGAGATGTGCTGACCGGTCTCTTGGGCCTTGCTGATCCGGGAAATGGGCATCATAGGCGGATGGAGAACTTAAAGAGTGTCCAAGCTTTGGATAGGCCTGTAATGCCGGGAGGGGGAGATGTGTTGGGAAATAAGTTGCTGTTGGGCGCCATTGTTCTCGAAGTGTTTGCCGTCCTGATGAACGCCGATTCAAGCGGTCTGGGTTTATTATGGATCGGATGCGCCCTCACAGGACTGGCCGTGGGCGGATGGGGCTTGTTTATGAAAGACTGACCGGGGATAAGGCGCAATCCTGCCGATATATCCGACCGGCGGGAAACCTGTTAATATACGAGAAAGCGAAAGGAGCATGTTTATGGCTAGTGAGAACACCAGTGATCAAAATACAAAATCTTTTTCAATTTTGTTGCCAACGGACGGGTCGCCGTCCGCATTGCGGGCGGCCCGTTGGATCAACCATCATGCCACTCCAGACGTTACGGTGACACTTCTTCAGGTCATCGTCGTCAGTGTGGAAACAGCTATCACTAAAGGGCTCTCCGATGCGCGATTGCAATCGCAGAAAATTTTGGCCGAGACGCAATCGGAACTCACAAGGTGCAGCGCAGTGCAGACTGAGAGCATCGTGGGCATCCCAGCAGAAAAGATTGTCGAATATGCTAAAGATCACCCCGTTGATGTGATTGTTATGGGGCGGCGCGGACACTCGGCTCTTGGCAATTTGATTGGCAGCGTGTCATTCAGCGTGCTGCAGCGGGCCCCGGTTCCGGTCACTTTTGTGGAGCCAGGAGAAGACTAGCGCGGGACGGTAAGCGTCAGCAGCGTACCCGCTGTGGCACCAGCCCTGGTATTTTCTCGGGTGGCCGCAACCTATCTGCCAACCTCCGGAGAAGAATGGATGACTGCGGCGTGATGGTCCTGAAGAAACGTGGATTCGCGGACGAGCGCCACCACAGGCTCTTCCGGCGACCATGGCCCGTAAATGGCCACCAGTTCCCCAATCGCGGGATGTTGGCAACCCAATCGCGCAGTCCGCTCGGTGACGGGGAAAATCTCGAGGACTCCGGGGGCACTGCAGATGCTGATAGCGCGGCTAGTCATTACCGTCAACTGCCCGCGGCTGCGGGGGATCAGGTGCAGGCTAATCTGGCCTCTATCTTGGCATAAATGGCCTTTCATTCCGTGCGGCATCTCGTGCAGCAAGCCGAGAGGGTAACCGCTGCCGTACACGGGCGTCTTTTCTGGCACGATCAGGATTCTTTTGCGGCACTGCAATATAAGCCGGTGGTGATGCTGGACAACCATCCACACCGGCATCAAAGCTGACGGGCACTGAATCGCGTGGGGCACGGTCTCTCCTTCTTTCCCGATATCCTTGAAAGTTTTTGGAGGCGGCTAGCCGCTGGGCTGCCCTCATAGGGGCAGGAAACGCGTGGCGGTATTGCCAACGCTTAGTAAAATATTGCCTTCTGTTAGTAAAGGCGATATTTGTTTCCCTGGTGTTTCCACCATCTTAAGAATTCCTGAGGTCTAGCTGCATAGGCTGGGTGACCGCATATGCGCATGCTCCAGTCATGAAAATACCGCGGCATCCAAAGCATGCAATGGAGATGTGGGAAAGCAAATGTAAATTTTTGGATGAAAAGAAGGGAAATCAACCTGGTAGGTAGAAAAGACTACACTGTAACATTGGTGCTTGGGCTACCGCTCACGGAGCCACCTGTCTTCTACTACGAGGAGGAATTTGTCAATGCATATTCGCTCATGGGTTATGACGGCGGCAATGGCGTCTTTTGTGGTGGCCGCTCCGGCGATGTCTTTTGGAACAGCAGTTCCTCTTATTACGAACGCTCCCCGGTTAAAGCTTGCACCCCCGGCCCACGCCCTGGGGAATTATGGGTGGTCATCGAGCAACTGGTCGGGCTACGCAGTGACGGCAGGGCCTTATACGCAGATTACTGGGGACTGGACCGTGCCAACGGTTTCGTCTGGCCATGGATCGACTTATTCTTCGGCATGGATTGGGATTGATGGATTTAACAACAGCGATCTGATTCAGACCGGGACGGAACAGGATTACAGTGGGGGACAAGCTCAGTATTCCGCGTGGTGGGAGATTCTGCCGGCAGCGGAAACTGTGATTGACGAGCCTGTGGCACCCGGCAACCAAATGGCCGCGTCGATTGTGAATGACGGCGGTGGAGTGTGGACCATTACCCTTCAAGATGTTACGGCAGGATGGAAATTCACCACCAATCAGGACTATTCCGGTCCAGGGGCTTCTGCGGAATGGATTTTGGAGGCACCGACAATTGGGGGGCATGTGGCGACTTTGGCAAATTACGGTCAAACTATCTTTAACCCCGGCACCGTGAATGGTGGCGCCAATCCAGAATTTACCGGCGGCGATGGCGGGGTGATGATCCAAAAGAATAAGCAGGTATCTACGCCGTCGGTTCCCGATAGTGATACCGACGGGTTTGCTGTAGCATACGGGTCCACAGCGCCGAGCGCTCCAGCGTCATGAAGCAAGGGGCCCTAAGGGGCCCTTTTCCCTGCTCACGGACCCATGACGACAGGGAATCAGGGCTGGCATGGGGAGCTGCGAATTTTCGCGGCACCGGACATTAATCATACCAGTGCGAATCGTCGTAACGGGAATAGGAGGCAACGAACGCGACAACGAAGCCGAGTCCCATAAAGGCCTCCATTATTACCACTCCCAACTGTTGGTCAGCCAGCGGTGTCAGGTGCGTAATCCGCGGCGCGTGGAGATAAAACAGGTAAAAGGGCACGTGTGTGTCGATGATGTAAAACCACAACAGCATCATGAGGGCGAAATTGAAGAAAATATACATCAGTTGGTAGATCCGCGAAATCATGTGCCGTTCCACGGGCATTTCCCTGTCTGGACCCCACGCGATTTTGTAAGCAACGGGAGACAGTACGGGCCACCACATGCACACGGCCAGTAGCACGACAAGATACGATTGTAAGATATAGGGCCAGACATAGTGCAGGCTGGCATCGAGAATAGGAGGGTACTCCAAGGCGGCAAATATGACATTGAACATCACAATAGCCACCAAGGGGTTGGTGGCGACCGACAGCAGGCGCGACCACAAGTGTTTTCCCCAGGCAATATCCAGCATCCACTCCGGCAATCCTAACAGGAGGAGGGGAGGGATAACCATGCTTAAGAGCGCGTACTGCAGCATGTGTGCGGAAAATAGATAACGCTGGGCGGCGATTCTGAGTGGGCTGCCCATGGCCAGGTAGAAAATCACCAGTGCGGCAACAAAATAAGCTTTCTGTAACAGAGGCGTTGCTGGCCAGTGCTGTCCGCGGCGGGTGGCCCTTTCCGTTCCGCGCAGATAGGCTGCCAGCACAAGCAGCACCACGGCCAGGACACCCGGATGCCACAAGTCAAAGAAATTGTTATGCCATATATGCGCCATTATTCACCCTCACTTGGTCATTTATGTCCATCCTTATTGTACAGGACTTGACCCTATCGACAGGGCTTGAACGTACTGTGCCATCATGATCCTGTCTTTGTAAATTGTGGGGCACTGCTTGAAGGTTTTCGCTGCAACCGGAACTGCCTGCACGGAGCAGCGCAAGTTGCCACCCCAAAAACCACCAAAGTCTCACCCTCAAGCGACACCAGCTGGCTCTATTCTCGGCTTATGACGAAGTGAAAACATGACAATGTCGTCTGCCCATGGTCCGCACGGGGAAAAAAGTCTATTCTGTGATGGAAATCACCACCAAAATCGCTGTTTGAGGTAAGCTGAACAGTAGAGTTAAAAATCTCGCGCTGACGACATGCCGTGCGGTCCGTGGCCGTAGGGAGGCTGTTAAATGACAGAGGCTGTGATTTGTTACGAGGCACCGCTCAATCCAGACGAGTGGGTTAAAAAATTGACTGAGTGGATTTTTCTCGAGGGTCTGGTCAATTACGGAGTGATCAATCACCGCAAGGATATGGAGGCCATGGGAGTTCATGCACCTCCATGGGCCTACACGGTGATGTTCGGAAATCCGCTCGGAGGATCCAAGTTTCTGGCAGTGGCTCCGGCGGCAGTAGCGGACATGCCGATCCGGGTCGGAATTTACGGGGTCGAGGGGCATTCTGTGTTGGCCTACCACACCATGTCGTCTTTGCTTGCCATGCATGATGACAAGCTCGGCCCTTTGGGGCGCGACATTGATCATCTGATCGACCGGTTCTGTACCAGCAGCGGTGTGGTCAAAAGACGGAATTGTGCGGATGCACCAGGATAGCTCGGCGTCGGCCTTGTGGGAAGAGATGGATTTGCCGCGGTGAGTGTTCCAGTCTAAAGGCGAAACGGCATCTGCTGCCTTTAGCGGTAGTGAGGGGGGATTTGGATGAATGCCATTCAGATGGCGCATGTCCGGGATGATACGGGGCCAGACTCCTACCGGGTACTGGTAGATCGGCTGTGGCCACGGGGAGTGCGCACGGAAGGGGCGCCATGGCAGGAGTGGCTGAAGGGGGTGGCACCTAGCGCCTCTCTCAGAAAGTGGTACGGGCATGATCCTGCGCTGTTCGACACGTTTCGCGTACGCTATCTTGCCGAACTTCACAATCAGAGCGAGAGTGTGGACATGCTCCACCTATTGGACTTGGCCCGCCACCGGTCTCTTGTTTTAGTGACGGCAACACGGGATATAGACCTGAGCCAGGTGCCCATCTTGCGGGAATTTCTAGAAAGCACCCTCGCTCAATAAGCTGTAAATGGACCTGTCGCCCCCGCTTTGTGACGGTGGCGGTTGGCATGACCGCCTGGCTGAGAATTTAGGGTTCTGAGGACTTATCCTGGCGGCTCAGGGTCTTGGAGGCTCCCTGAGACTGTCAGGCGGCCTGTTATGAGGCTTGTTGCCGTCCGGTATGCGACAATGCACCAAAAGGCTGCCAGGATGATGAAGAAGAGATGAGCAAAAAACCCAATGAGATTCACCCGCATTTGGTCGTACAGCATGTCGGTGCCTACCGCGAATACCCCCAGCGGGAAGGTCAGCCCCCACCACCCTAAATTAAACGGCAGGCGGCGGCGAGCATGATACAGTGTAAGCATGATGCTGATGGCCAGCCACCATAGCCCAAAGCCCCATAATGCAAAAGAACTCAACACCGCGGCGCCGTCCATAGCGTGACCCATCGATCCAAAGAGCCGCGGCAGCGACTTGCCGAGAGCGACAAGGCCCATGATGCCGGTCCCCAAAGTTCCCAGAGAGATCCATGTGGAAATCGCCATCTCCGGGGGCGGCAGCCTATGCACGGCAAGCGGCAAAAGAGAAATCCCAGCATGAGGAAGGCTAGAGGCACACCGAGCGCCCATAACCCCAAGCTTAGCACCATGAGTGTCCGGGCGGTTGTTAGGGAGGCAATGTGCGAGATAATCACACTGCCGCTGGCTGCCGCCACCTCGGAGGGGACTACGGGAATGAGCCAAATTCCCGTCATTTTTTCGAGACGGTGGTCGTGCGAGATGAACATCATGAACGGCACGAGGATACCGGACGCTAACGCCATCACTACGTTGATGACCCACAAAGCAATACCGGCGGCAATCGCCCCGGGTCCTATGAGACCAGGCCCTATTTCGATGAATCCGTTGACTACAGTAGCCAATGCCATAGGGACCGCCCCTAAAAACATGGACTGTATGGGGTGGTGCAACAGGTCCACTGTGCCCCGCCAGTTCAATGCAAACTTGCTTAACATGATGACCAGGAGCACGGCCACAAGCACTACGTTAAGGACCCACAAAATGGTTCCAGTGTATTTCAGCCAAGCAGGGCCTCCGGGGTAGAGATAAGCGCCGAGTGCCGTGATGCCGGTGCCCATGGCAATGGTAAACCAGTTTGGTGTAAATTCTGTGACA
>DAHWJO010000076.1:0-15508 GCA_027344105.1 Sulfobacillus sp. | reverse complement strand
GCTACGTGGACGCCTATTACGTTTATCCACGCCAGCTTGGAGCCTGGGGCAAGGCTCCAGCTGCCGTGGCCGGAGGAGTTCAACGCATTGGCCTATGTGCTGAGCGGGTCCGGGAGTGTAGGGCCGGCCGGCGTGCTGGTTCGCGAAGGCCATGGAGTAAAATTTGGTCCTGGCAATGCGCTGACTGTCGTGGCTGCGCCCACCCAGCCCGAACCAACCAAGAGGCTGGAGATTTTGCTGCTGGGAGGCCAGCCCATTCGCGAGCCGATAGCGTCTTATGGCCCCTTTGTGATGAATACCCATGCTGATATCGTGCAGGCTTTTGATGATTACCAGGCAGGCAAGATGGGTTCGATTCCCGCAGCAGAATATCGCCGGGAGCCGGACCGGAGCAACTGAAATCCGCTGTGTGGCGGATTGGCGGAGAAGCGGGGCACAAGAATGAGGCGCGGGGCAGCAGGCCCGCGCCTCATTCTTATACGCCGGTGAAATCAGGCCGGGGCGTTTTAGGCTGTGGCAGCGCCACTGTCCTGACCAGACCCCAGTGGTTTTGGTTTGTGGCCCAGTATGGTAGAATGTGCACATGTTTGTGCACAGGAGGTGGGCCGTTGCGGCGCTTTGCATTTGTTCTTCACCCGCTGAGGTTTGATGACTTTGCCAGGAAGTACGCATTTACCAAATATCTCCCCCAGTCGGTGGTGGAGTCAGCTTTCAAACACGTCCACCCCGTGGTGGCGGGGCATGTGACGGGGGTTCATTCTCTAACCGGGGAGGATCTGGAAGGATGGCTGATTGGCCTGCCCCTCACGCCTCAGGTGATTATGAATTCCCCCTATGACTGGGTGCTGAAGAAGCTGGAACGGGCCGGGAAGATGGCTGAGGATTTGGGTGCAGAAATTCTCGGACTCGGGGCGTTTACCAAAATTGCCGGGGACCGTGGGGTAACCCTGGCCCGGCGCCTTCATATTCCCGTGACCACGGGCAATTCCTATACAACCGCGACCGCGGTGGAAGGAACGCTGGCGGCAGCTGGGCGCATGGGGATCACGCTGGATTCTGCCGAGGTCACTGTGCTTGGGGCGACCGGGTCAATAGGGCGGGCTACGTGCTTTGTGATGGCCCCGTCCATTCGCTATTTGCGCATTGTGGCGCGCCACGCCGACGCACTGACGCTGCTTGCCGCAGAATTGGCCCAGCGCTTCCCGCACCTGTCGGTGGATATTTCCACAGATGCCCGCACCGCCGTGCGCGACGCAGACATTGTTGTGGCCGTCTCGTCGGCCCCAGGAGCCATTATTGAGCCGCAGGACCTGAAAGCGGGCGCGGTGATTACCGATGTGGCCCGGCCCCGCAATATTTCCTCGGTGGTGACCCAGTCCCGCCCTGACGTTCTGGTGCTCGATGGCGGGGTGATAGAAGTGCCGGGCAGTCAGGCGGACATGGGATTCAACTTTGGATTTCCTCCGAAAATGGTGGAAGCATGCATGGCGGAAACAATGATCCTGGCGCTTTCCTCGCGTTTTGAGAATTTCACTCTAGGCGCCGATATCGAGGTGCCCAAAGTGTCGGAAATTCACCGGTTGGGACAGGACCACGGATTTCAGCTCGCGGGATTCCGGCGTTTTGAACGGGCGATCGACTCCACGGAAATTGACTTGATCCGCCAGCGCGCCCACCGCCAGCCTTCATCCCGGGAAAGCGCTGCCGACAAGACCTAAAGCGCTGGCCTCCGCTGAAAACTGAAAAAGGGCCGGCCTGACACTGCAGATCAGATCGGACCTTTTCCAGCGGTGATGGGACCGCTTCGACTTTAATACACCGTGAGATACTGGTCCACTTCCCAGTCGTGGACCTGTTGCCGGTAGACTTCCCACTCAATGCGCTTGGCTTCAAGAAACCGCGAGAAGATGTGCTCGCCGAGAGCCTCGCGCATTACCCCGTCCTTTTCAAAATAGTCCAGAGCTTCGGCCAGATCTTCCGGAAGATTCTGAATGCCGTATTCCTTGCGCTCAAAATCATTCATGCGGTAAATGTTCCGTGTCACGGGGGCCGGAGCCTCCAGTTTTCTCCGGATGCCGTCAAGCCCAGCCTTAATGGTCGCCGCTAGCGCCAGATAAGGATTCCCCGAAGGGTCGGGGGAACGCAGCTCGATGCGGGTCGCGGCTCCCCGGGCCTGCGGGACCCGGATCATGGGACTGCGGTTGCCCATGGACCAAGCGATGTAGACGGGGGCTTCGAATCCGGGCACCAGTCTTTTGTAGGAGTTGACCAAGGGGTTGGTTACTGCTGTAAACGCCTTGGCGTGGTCAATTAACCCAGCGATGTAGCGCAGGCCGATTTTGCTGATCCCCTCGGGATGTTTGGGGTCTTGAAAGGCATTGACCCCGTCATGGAAGAGGGCCTGGTGAAAGTGGAGGCCGGAGCCATTGACTCCCTGCAGCGGCTTGGGCATGAAGGTGGCATGGAAGTTATGCTGCAAGGCGACTGTTCGGGCCACAAACCGGAAAGTCACAATGTTATCCGCAGTCGTTAGAGCATCATCGTAGTGCAGGTCAATTTCGTGCTGGCCCGGCGAGACCTCGTGGTGGGTAGCCTCAATGAGAATACCCATTTGTTCCAGCGCCAACACAATTTCCCGCCGGATATCCTCTCCCAGGTCGACGGGGGACAGGTCAAAATAGCCCGCCTGGTCGACCGTATGGGTTGTGGCTTTGCCGTCCGCATCACGCTGGAATAGGAAGAATTCAGGTTCTGGGCCCACAGTGATCCGGTAGCCCATTTCTTCGGCTTCACGGATCACTCTCTTCAGCGTCGTGCGCGGATCTCCGGCAAACGCTGAGCCATCAGGATTTTTAATATCACACATCAGCCGGGCTGACAGAGCTTCCTTGGGAGTCCAGGGAAACACCGCGAAGGTGTCCGGATCCGGGTCCAGATACATGTCGGATTCCTCAATACGCACAAATCCTTCAATAGAGGAGCCGTCAAACATGATCTTGCCGTCGAGTGCCGATGACAGCGAGTGCAGAGGGATCGCCACATTTTTCACGATTCCCAGGATATCAGTGAATTGCAGGCGTATGAATTTGACATTCATCGCTTGCGCTTGCTTTAAGACTTCGGCTTTGGTCAGTCCCATAAATCCTCCCTATTCCTCCCTTACGGTGGTGACGCCTACTCCTCCGGCATGGTCCATAGCATGGACTGCGTGGACGGGGCACTGCCTTCATTATAGCGAAGTGCGCGGCCTCAAGTGGGATGACTTGCCGTATTTCCCGCGGTATAGCGGGCAGCATTTGAGCGCACTCTACGACCAGGACTTGATAGGGAGTGAGCGAGTGGAAGAATTGCTGACGCTGCTGTACAGAACGGCGCTCCTGTGGCTTGTGGCCTTATTGGTGTTCCGCATGATGGGCAAGCGCACCCTAGCCAAAATGGGACCATTCGACTTTGCGGTGATTATCATGATTGGGGAAGCTGTGGCCATCGGGATGGAGGACAGCAAGACGCCGCTCGTCAATGCCATTGGCATCACGCTGCTGCTGGGTGTGCTCCAGTATGCCCTAACGTGGCTTAACGTACGGTTCCGCTGGCTCGAGAAAATTACGCAGGGAAACCCGTCGATGATCGTGCAGGACGGCAAGATTGACCGGCACATGCTTAAAAAAGAGCGGGTGTCTATGGCGGACCTGAACATGGAGCTCCGAAAAAATGATGTGCCCTTGAAAAAAGTCCAAGAAGCGCGGTTGGAGCCCACAGGGGATATCTCCGTGAAAAAGAAGACGTCAAGCAAAAATAAGGGATCGGGTGAATAGGGGGAGCTCCTATTCACACAGGGCTCTTTGTGGAAACATTTTTAGATTTTTTTTGCCTACGCCTCTCCCCCCTAAAGAGTTGGGGAGAGGTTGTTGTATAAAGATTCCTGAATATGTATAATAATTCCCGAGGTGACCGAGATGCGGGCGGCAGTGTTGGGAGCTACGGGATATGCTGGGCAGGAGACAGTGCGCATTTTAATGCGCCATCCCGAGATTTCGCTGGTGGCGGTGACTTCTGAGCGGGAAGCAGGCTTGTCTACGGACCGCTTGTTTCCTTTTTTGCGTAATGGCCCAGCGACGTATATAAGTCCGCAGCAATTGGAGCAAGAGAATTTTGACCTGGTTGTCAGTTGCCAGGCGGCAAAACAGGCGGTATCCTATTTTCCTAAATGGGCCGCGGGCGGGGTGAAGGTGATGGACTTGTCCGCGGACTTCCGGTTTGCGGACAAGGGGGTCTATGAGTCGGCCTACGGAGCCCATCCGGCCCCGGAGTTGATGGGGCTGGCGCAGACAGGGTACGCGGATGACCCCCGGATAAGCTACTCCGCCAGCCACCCTATTTTTGGCAATCCTGGCTGTTACCCCACGGCATTTTACCTGGCCATCGGCCCCCTGATCCAGGCGGGGATAGCATTGCCCCACCTGATTGTGGACGGCAAATCCGGGGTCAGCGGCGCCGGGCGGAAGCCTCAGGTTGGTCTGATGATGGCGGAGATGGCGGAAAACGTCGCCCCTTACAATAATCCTGGACAACACCGGCACACCTTCGAGATGGAAGCGGTCACCGGCGGCTTTGTCACTTTTCAACCGCACTTGATGCCGATGGCTCGGGGTATGGAATTGACTATTTACATCGTGAACAGCCCGGCATCTCTCGAGGAGATCACTGGCTGCTGGAACAGTGCTTACCGCTCGAGCGCGTTTGTGGATGTGCTGCCTAGCGGGCAAAAACCTGAAACACGCCGGGTGCGTGGAACAAACCGGGCTGAGCTGGGGGCATCATGGGATGCTAGAACACAGACTGCGGTGTTGTATGCTTCTTTGGATAATTTGGGAAAAGGGGCGGCCGGCCAGGCGATTCAGCACATCAATCAGTGGCTGGGATGGCCATCCCACTTAGGGCTGGAGTGAGAAAAAGTGCAGAAATTCATTGAACAAGAGATTCCGGGTATGACCTGGAGTCCGTCGAATGTCACGTTTCCCAAGGGATTCCGCGCGTGCGCGGCGGCGGCGGGGCTGATTGCGGGAAGAGTGGATATGGCTCTCATATGGTCCGTCAAGCCGGCCGTGTTTTCAGGGCTGTTCACCACCAATTCCGCAGAGGCTGCTCCGGTCACCTTGACCCGCAAAGTGGCTGAGGGAGGATTGTGTCAGGCCATCGTGGTCAACGCGGGCAATGCGAACGCGGTGACGGGCGCGGACGGCATGAAAGACGCCATAGCGATGCAGGATCAAATAGGGCGGGGACTGAACGTCTCCTCCTCTCTGGTGGCCGTGGCATCTACGGGCGTCATCGGCGTGCCCCTGCCGATGACCCTGGTCCAAGACGGCATAGAGCGCCTGGTGCAGGATTGGGCCAAGGAGCAGGGGTGCGGCGGCACCGCCGCCAGTGAAGCTATCCTGACGACCGACCGCGAACCGAAGGCCTTGGCCTGCGAGGTGGAATTGCCGGGAGGCACCGTACGCATCGGCATGATGGCGAAGGGATCGGGGATGATTCACCCGCAAATGGCCACGATGCTGGCATTTTTCACGACGGACGCCGATATCAGCAAACCCGTGCTGGACTCCCTCATGCGTCAAGCCGTGCAGCGCAGTTTCCTCCGGGTGTCAGTCGACGGGGACCCCTCGACGAACGATATGGCCGTGATTATGGCGAATGGCCTGAGCGGGGTAAAGGTTGAGACTGACAGTGCGCGCGAGCAATTCGGCGCCGCCCTCGTGCATCTGGCCCGACAGGGCGCGCGGATGATTGCCCACGACGGCGAGGGGGCGACCAGGCTCTTGACTGTCCGTGTGCGGGGGGCGGCCTCGGAAGCCGACGCCGCCCTGAAAGCCCGGACGGCGGTGCGGTCGAATTTGGTCAAGTCTGCTGTGTACGGCCAAGACCCCAACTGGGGCAGGGTGGTAGCGGCAGTGGGAAGTGTGGGGCTGCCGTTCAGCCTTTCCGGAGTATCTCTCACCATGGGGACTGTCCAGGTTTTGAAAGACGGGCTGCCCGTGGCGGGCGTGGAAGACCAGGCGCACGAGGCGATGGCAGGGGACGAAGTGGTGATGGATGTGACGGTAGGCAGCGGGCCCGGCGCCGCGGAAGCGTGGGGATGCGACCTTACCGAGCAGTATGTGGAAATCAACGCCCATTACCGCACCTGATGGGGCCATTGTCTAGGGGGGAGCAGCCAATGCGGGTGGTGGTGAAGATTGGCGGGAGCCTTCTGCAGCAGGCTGGCGCGGGAGAGTCATGGATCCATGAAATCCAGCGATTTGTCCAGGAGGGGCACCAGGTCGCTGTGGTTCACGGCGGGGGCCCTGCCATTACGGAAAGTTTGAGCAGAGCCGGGGTGGCGGTCTCGTTTCACCAAGGACAGCGGATTACCACCTCCGAGGTGCTGGGTCATGTCGTGCAGGTGCTCAGAGGCCAGGTGAACGCTGCATTAATCGTGCAGATGAGCCGCGCCGGGATTGCGGCCGTGGGGCTGAGCGGCGTGGACGGCGGCATGCTGCAGGCTCGGCGCCTGGATGGACCTGACCTCGGGCATGTAGGAAAGGTGGCGGAGGTCAACCCGGCGCTGATTCAGGCGCTGTGGCAGGCAAGCATGGTTCCCGTCGTGGCTCCTCTGGCCATGGAGCAAGGGGGCCGCGGCATTCTCAACTGCAATGGCGACGGGGTTGCGGCGGCCCTAGCCGTGGGACTGCAAGCAGATTTGATGGTCTTCTTTACAGAGCGCGGCGGGCTGCGCGAAAGTCCTGAGCCGGGAGCTGCTCTGGTGCGCCAGATTGCCGCATCGGACATTGCGCAGTGGATCAGTTCCGGGCGGGCCAACGCAGGCATGGTGCCCAAGCTGGAATCTGCCCGCGATGCTCTGCGGCACGGCGTGCCCACGGTGCTCATCGGGTCATATTATGATGCGTTCCAAGGCTCCACGGAATTTTTGGCGGATTAGCCGATTACACGAAAGAAGGTCTTTTTGCTGATGGAAGCCAATCATTTGATGCCGGTGTACAACCGGTATCCGGTGGTGCTCGCGCAGGGAACGGGCGCCGAGGTCTATGACACGCAGGGACGGCATTACTGGGATTTTCTAGCAGGAATCGGTGTAAACTCTTTAGGGTACAACCACCCCGCCATCCAGGAAGCGCTCGCCCGCAGTGCGCCCTTAATCCACACCTCCAATCTCTTTTGGACCGAAGAAGGGATTCAGTTGAGCAACAAGATGGCCGACATCACGGGCGGCTTTCTGTCGCTTTGGGTCAACAGCGGGACCGAGGCCAACGAGGCGGGCATCAAACTGCTCCGCCGCTACGGGAAGACCGTGCGCAAAGACGCCATCTTGAGCTTAAGCGGGGGATTTCACGGGCGGACGATGGGGTCACTGTCCGCCACCTTTGTGCCCGCCTATCAAGATCCTTTCACACCCCTGGTGCCAGAATTTTTTGAGGTCGAGGCAGGCAATATCGGGGCCCTGAGAGCTGCCATGGAGCAGTACCGTCCGTGCGGACTGATGGTGGAATCCATTCAGGGCGAGGGAGGTGTGGTTCCGCTGCCCCCGGGGTATCTGTCCGAGGCGGCCCAGGTAGCCCATGAGTTCGACTGCCTCTTGCTGGTGGACGAAGTCCAGACTGGCATCGGGCGCACAGGCCAGTGGTTTGGGTTTCAGCATGAGGATATCTCTCCCGATATTATCACAGTGGCCAAGGGTCTCGGCGCAGGGGTGCCGATTGGTGCTATGCTGGCCAAAGACAGCGTGGCCCAGTATTTTCAGCCCGGCGATCACGGCACCACATTTGGAGGCAACCCCCTGGCGGCCCGCGCAGGGCTGGCCGTTTTAACATGGCTGGAAGAAGAGGGGCTGGCGCACGTGCGCCAGATGAGCCAGGTGCTGGAGGGCCGGCTGGAGCAACTGGCGCGAGAGTACCCTGATATTGTAATGAGCTACCGGGGACGCGGGCTGATGTGGGGCATTGTCGTGTCGGCTCCCGCCAAAGAGCTGGTGCAGATGGCACTGGACCGGGGGTTGATTCTCAACGCGCCCAAGCCCAACGTGATTCGGCTGCTGCCGCCGCTGATTGTCGGTGAAGAGGGCATTGCGGGCTTTTATGATATCTTGAGTGGGGTATTGGAACAGTGGCGCCATACAGGCCGCTGATACACTGAAGGAGTGTGACATGCAGTGATTAAAGGAGTGAATCCCGGAGATACGGTCGTTCTGGCCTATTCGGGCGGTTTGGACACCTCAGTCATTATCCCCTGGCTGAAAGAGCACTACGGGGTAGACGTGGTGGCGTTTTGCGCGGATCTGGGCCAAGGGGAAGATTTGGAGCAGGTGCGGCGCAAGGCCTTTGCCTCCGGAGCCAAAGACGTCGTCATCAAGGATTTGCGTCAGGAATTCATCACCGAGTACCTGTTTCCCATGCTGAAATCCCAAGCGGTGTACGAGCATGTGTATCTTCTAGGCACCGCAATCGCGCGCCCCCTGATTGCGAAGTCCCTGGTGGAGGTGGCGCATGAATACCAGGCCTCGGCCGTAGCGCACGGAGCGACCGGCAAGGGGAATGACCAGGTGCGTTTCGAACTGGGGGTCATGGCCTGGGACCCGTCGCTGAAAGTGATTGCCCCCTGGCGCGAATGGGATATTACCGGCCGTGTTGAGGCGATGGAATACGCCCGCGCGCACAATATTCCGGTGACGGCGACAAAAGAGAGCCCGTATTCCCGTGACCAAAACCTGTGGCACATCAGTCATGAAGGGGGCGTTCTTGAGAGCCCTGCTGAGATGACGCCGCAAGATGTCTACACCTGGACCCAGTCGCCCCTGAACGCTCCTGAGACGCCGCAGTGGATGACGGTGGGGTTTGAAGAGGGGATCCCGGTCAGCCTCGACGGTGAGGCGCTCGGCGCGCTGGACTTGATGACCGCGATTAACGGGGCGGGAGTCCGCCACGGCATCGGGCGGGTGACCATGGTAGAAAATCGGCTCGTGGGAATGAAATCGCGGGGTGTGTATGAAACCCCGGGCGGCACCATTCTGTACGCTGCTCATCAGGGCCTGACGACTTTGACTTGGGACCGGGAGACCGCATCATTTTCCCAGACGGTGGCTCTGCGGATGGCCCGCCTGATTTATGACGGCCAGTGGTTTTCAGCCCTGCGCGAAGCGCTGATGGGATTTGTCAACGAAGCTAACCGGGTTGTCAGCGGGAACGTGACCCTGATGCTTTACAAAGGGTCTGTGACCGTGCATGCGGCGGAATCGCCTTATTCCCTATACTCGGAAGATCTGGCCACATTTGACGGCGGGCAGTATAACCATCATGACGCGGAAGGTTTTATCCATCTTTTTGGGTTGCCGCTGGCGGTCCGCCAGCATGTGATGCGCCAAGGAGGGCCGGCTTGATGGATATGGCCCGCAGTCCCCGGCTGGCCAAGGGGATGGACAGCAGCGCCGCCCATTATACGGCCTCCGTATTTTTTGACTGGCGCCTGTTGCCCTACGACGTGGCCGGTTCCATAGCGCACATCACCATGCTGGCGGAGCAGCATATCGTGAGTGCGGAGAACCGCGACCAGATTATCGCCGGGCTGGACCAGATCCGCCAGGAATGGGAATCCGGCACTCTCACCCCGAGACTGGAGTGGGAAGACGTGCATATGAACGTCGAGGGACGCCTGGGAGAGCTGATTGGTCCCGCAAGCGGAGTCCTCCACACAGCCCGGAGCCGCAATGACCAGGTCGCGGTGGACATGCACCTGTATATGATGGATGTGGCCGAATTGCTGAAGTCCCGCCTGCTCGACTATATGCGCGCTCTGGTCGAGCGCGCGGAAGTCGACATGGACGTTATCATTCCCGGCTACACCCATATGCAGGCGGCACAGCCCATTCTTCTCTCCCACCACTGGCTGGCGTACAGGGGTATGGCCGTGCGGGATTTCGAGCGGCTGGAGCAGTGGCAGGCACGGGCGAACCGCTCTCCCCTGGGAGCCGGGGCGCTCAGCGGCACGCCCTATCCCACGGATCCGGCCCGCACCGCGGCGCTGTTGGGCTTGGCCGGCGTTTACGAGAATTCGGTGGACGCCGTGTCTGACCGGGACTTTCTCATGGAATTCCTGGCATGGGCCGCTATTGCGATGGTGCATCTCAGCCGGCTGGCTGAGGAATTAGTGCTCTGGTCGAGTGTGGAATTTGGTTATGTGCGGATTTCCGACGCCTACTCGACAGGTTCGTCCATTATGCCCCAAAAACGCAATCCGGATGTGGCGGAATTGACCAGGGGCAAGGCTGGGCGCGTCATTGGCCGCCTGCAGGGGCTGCTGACCACCATGAAGGGACTGCCTCTGGCCTATGATTCTGACATGCAGGAAGACAAGGAAGGGGTATTTGACGTCGTCGACACTATGGACGCTGTGCTGACCGTCGTCCCTGGCATGCTGCGGACGCTGGAGGTCAACCGGAGTCGTATTGCGCGCCGCATCGGGCAGGATTACACAGCGGCGACTGACCTGGCTGATTTGCTCGTGCAAGACGGTATGACGTTCCGGGAAGCGCATCACCTCGTCGGGATGGTTGTGACGGAACTGGAAAATCAGGGAAAGGGGTTTGCCGAGGCGGACGTTGAGTGGCTGAAGCAGGTGGCGCCTGCCATCCGCCCGGAGTGGATGGCCTTGCTGACCCCAGAGAATTTGGTCGCCAAGCGTTTGCAGCCCATGGCCACGGCACCTGTGCGGGTGGCTGAGCAAGTCGCTGCGGCCCGAAACTGGCTGGCCGAGCACGGTGGCTCCAGCTCCGCTAGCCAGTCTGGGACTTGGCCAGACGCCGGCCCGGGGATCTGAGAAATAAAAATACGGCAGCCCCTAAAAACCCGAGGTACACAGAGAACTGGAGGATGCTGGGCGCCTGGGCATATCCCAGGAAAGTGTGCAGCACATCGCCGATGGCTCCGGATTCCCGGAGGTAGCGTTCTGTATGCCAGAGTACACTGCGTCCCCATGGTATCCAGCGCAGGGCCTGATAATCCTCTACGCCATCAGAAATCAGGGCATCCGCAAAAACCAAGAGCAGGACGCCGAACACGGTGAAGAATGAGCGCAGCGGGATGCGGCGGCCCAGCCGGTAGAGCCAGTAGCTCATGCCGAACCCCAGCAACAACCCCGCGGCCGCGCCCAGCAAGAGAGGGCCAGGGGCAGTCCGGAAGGTCAGGGCCAATACAAACACGGCGGTTTCGAGACCTTCCCGGCCGACGGTGACGGCGGCCAGCAGAGCGAGAGGCCACTTGGACGAGGACGCCAGAGTTCTGTCGATCCCGTCCTGCAGCTGGTGCTTGAGGGCCCGCCCCTGGCGTTTCATCCAGAAACTCATACCGGTGAGTATGAGGGCCGCCATAAAGTAGGTCGTGCCTTCCAGACCGGTCTGCAAAGGGGTGCCGCTGTACCGGTGGATAGTCGTCCAGACTATGACTCCAGCCCCGGCGTCCACTGCCAGCGCCGCAGCAATTCCGGCCCATACCCAAAGGGCTTGGTCGCTGCGGTGAATCTGGCGGAGGTAACTCAGAATGATCGCCACAATCATGCTTGCTTCAAGCGATTCCCGTGCAAAAATCACCATGGTCGCCAGCAATGCTGTTCCCCTCCTGCTCTCTGCTATGTGCTGAGAGCTTACTGGTCGGACCCTATTGATGTCAAGAGTACTGATTATTCCGAAATGATTGCGGAAATAATGCAATCGTGCTGTGGTCGCCAGGGATCCACTATGGATATTGGTAGGAGACGCGCAATCGTAGCGACCTGGATATCGGAGCCCGGTTGTTGAGGGTGAAAGTCAAGATGGCCCAGCGGTGGGAATGGGAAACCCGAATCGTGGCAGATCGCCGGTATCGCACGGGAGAACAGATTCGGCAGCGTCAGCAAGACATAAGACGGCGCTCTAGTCTGGCTTGATGCCGGATTTTTGTTCAAGCCACGACAGTTGCTGTGTCAGGCGGTCGATTCTCCCCTGTAAGCGGGCCACTTCTTTCCCGTGATTTTTCTGGAGATCCGCGCTCTGGGTGTTTTTTTGGAAGACAGTGGGAGCCTGCTCCAAGAAAGTGCGGCACCACTGGGTCACTTGGTCCGCCTGGGCACCATACTCCTTCCTGGCAGATTTCAGTGACAGATTTTTGTCCTTTCAACCAGGTCAAGACGATCTCAGCTTTTAAGGCCGAATCAAAGTGTTTTGGCATAATCCTAGTGTATCGTAACCGGGCCGTTCTGAGTAATCTTAGTTCTGGAGCCCACAGGACTCCAGAATGTCTACGCGGCACAGGTGAAGTGGAAGGATATAGGCTATCCGGAATTCTTGGTGGCTGCTGAATCCTTGAATTCGCTGATTGTTAGGGAATAATCGGAGCAAACAGAGGTTCAAGATTCTCTACCGTCACCAGCTGGTGCTGTTCGAGGTAGCCGACAAGGTGCCTCATGGCCATGTCTACGGACGCAGCGGAGGTGTCAATGACGACATCGGGATTCTTTGGTGCCTCATAGGGCACGTCCAAGCCCGTCATCTGCCGCACCTGACCCGCCCGGGCCTGAGCATACAGCCCCTTGGGATCACGCTGTTCGCAGACATTCAGCGGAGCCGACATGTAAACTTCCACAAACGTGCCGTCCTTCTTAATCATATTGCGAAAAAGCCGGCGGTCGGCTTCATAGGGGGCAATCAGCGACACTAAGGCAATGCCCCCGTGGCGCGAGATCAACTGGGCGACAAACGCCACGCGTTCCAAATGCTGGTGCCGGTCTTCCGGAGAAAATCCCAATCCCTTGGAAAGGTAGCGGCGGACCACATCGCCATCGAGCAGCGTGACCGGACGGGCATCTTGAATCGACAATACATTGGATAAGGCCTTGGCTAATGTGCTCTTTCCAGACGCTGACAGCCCAGTAAATAATATCACCAACCCACGGCGCTCCTGCGGCAGCGCTCCTGCTTGCAAGATGTCGCGCACAGGTTGGGGCGCATACCATTCAGGCAATGCCTCTTGTCGTTGCAATTGCTGGCGAACCCGCGACCCCGACAAACGGATAAAGCGCCCCGACTGGTCGCCATCATGGTACGGGAGAAATTCCCGGCGCGACTGGTGCCACGCGTATTCCGGATAGAACAGCGGCTGGATCGTCAGTTGGCGCGACACCTCGCGAAACAACCGCTGGGCTTCAAAGGGAGGCCACCAATATCCGTCGCTGCGCGCCGGATTCCGCCCCGGATCAGCGGGCGCCCGGCCCACAATAAAATACTGGGCCCCAAAATTCTGCCGGATGATGGCGTGCCAGAGTGCTTCTCTGGGGCCAGCCATGCGCATAGCCAGCGGCAGCGAGGCGACGGTCACCACGGGAAGTCCGCCGGAATCCAGGGGATACGTTTTTGCCAGCGCCAATATTGCCCGGATACGCTGCGCGGCCCGCACGTCTCCCGGATTGGTTGGCCCGATCACCGGGTGCAGGAGCAGGTGCGAGTCTCCTACTTCCCGCAATGCGGCCATGGTCAGGGCCTGGTGAGCTCCGTGCATGGGATTGCGGGTCTGAAAGGCAATGACCGGTTTCCCAATCTGTTTCCACCGTTCCATCAGCTCGCCGGGTTTGCGGTACGGTGGAAGAAAGTCCACATGGCGGGCCATTTCCGAAACGGTGGGATTTGTCTCGGATACCGTGCCTCCTACGTAAAATGGGTGGCGTTCAGCCAAAATTGCCACACCAGCGTGGTCTTGGTGGTCCGTTCCATAAATTTGTTGCATTTCCCGCGGCAAATCGCTTGGGTAGACATCGGTGACCTTGATCTGGGCCACCGGTGAATTATCTTCCCGCAGTAAGTGCACTATGTCGCCCGCCTGCAATTTCTCTGCCAATTCCCGCGAAATATCCAGTGTAATAGGAATCGGCCATAATGCTCCGGATGGCAATATCATATCTTCCAACACCGACCGGTACTCTTTCTCGGTCATGAATCCCTCTAATGGGGCAAATGCACCCGTTAGCAACAACTCCACATCGCACCGCTGACGATCTGTCAGTATCCAAGGGTAATCACATTTCACTCATGTCGCATCCTTTAATGTCGTGGTTGGTAACAAGTTAAGGAGTATTCTACCGTATAACATGGAATAAATGGGCTCCTTCAGCACCTCTTCAGCTTGGCCAAGGGCAGTTCCGCTCACTCAAGAGGGGATTGTTAAGACAGCAATTTTCTTGCACAAAGTTCTTTCGCGGCAAGCTGAATTTTGGCTGAAAGGACAATCTCGTAATGGTTTCGTAACACTTACACCGCCTAAGGGCTATAGAATCAATGGGGATGGTCGTGGCGGTCAAGCGAAATCCTCCAACTAGGGGAGTCCTGAGAAACGATGTGGCCCACCGTGTAAGAGGCTCATGGGTTACCATCCGATTCTTGCCGGCACAAGTTTCAGGTGAGGCGGTGCTGGTGCCGAGCGGGAGTCACGCGAGGAGGCGTTCTATTGTCTAAGTTGCACCCTGTCTTTGTGGTCGGCATGCCGCGGTCTGGCACTACGCTGTTAGCATCGCTGCTCAATGCGCACAGCCATATTGCCATCGGTCCTGAAACTGACTATTTCACTATGGTCTGGAAACCTCTTGAGCGCAGCTCGGGGCTGAAATTATGGCCTGAAGTGGATCAAGTCCTATCGCGTTTTTTTGGTTTGCATTTCATCCAGTTCACCCATCTTCCTTACGAGCAGTTTCGGATTTCGTTGAAGACAGCCTTTAGCGAGGGATCGCTGAGCCATCAAACCATCCTGTCATTAATCTTGAGTACATATGCCGAGGGCCATAATAAACCGGTGTGGGGAGAAAAAACTCCCGATCACTTTATGTATGTGCCTGTTATCAAATCACTGTTTCCATCCGCCAAGATTCTCGCCATTGTGCGGGATCCCCGTGACGTCCATTTATCACTGCTCCATGTTCCCTGGAATGCCGGCAATGCTTTTAATCATGCCCTCCAGTGGCGGCAGTATCAGTGGGCAGCCAATTACTACCATAAGCGGTACAGAGACGATTTTCACCAAATCCGATTTGAGGACTTAGTCCAAAACCCCGCAGCTACCATGAACAGCGTGTGTCAATGGCTGCACTGGCCTTTTGAACCGGCCATGTTGGAACGGTACCGAGCCGAACCGCTCTTTGACCCTATTCGGGAACCATGGAAACACCGGGCTGCCACACCCATCGATTCGCGCAATATGGAAAAGTGGCGAACCCAAATGCCCCACCGCGACGTCAATTTGTTTTCATGGCTGGACGCAAAGTATCTGAAGCAGCTCGACTATGCATTGGATGAGGGGCGGAGTGGCTTTCCCCTTCAATCCGGTATTTTCGACGGCCTGGACAAACGGGCCGTAGGCTGGTGCCATGTCACGGGGTATTACAATGCCGCCACCGTGACCGCCGTGAAAAAGTTCCAGGAGGCGATGCACATTGCCGT
>DAHWJO010000075.1:0-15629 GCA_027344105.1 Sulfobacillus sp. | reverse complement strand
CTATGGCGAGATACGTGCGGACTTAGAGGAACAAGGAAGCCCCATCGAACCCCTCGGCACGCTAATCGCGGCCCGCCCAGAAGAGCCACACGCATCTGCAATTGCTTGCCCTCTGTATTCCGGGCGTCCGCCTCTTTTTGCCGTGCCGGGAAATGAGCCAGATTCTCGGCCAGCATTAGCATTCCCGTCTCAGCGCCTTAGCACTTCTTCGCGGGTATAGGTTCGGGACTCTTCCGCTTCCATGTTGCAGTCAGAAAAAGTATCTTCAACGCTGTCCGCCCGGCACACCATCACCGCAGCAACGGCCGGGTTCAGGTGGGTGAGTACGTCGTGGGCTACTTTTGACGCAGAAATCCCCTCCACCGTTTTCCAACGTATGCCTCCTGCCAGGCGAATACGGACAAAATAGCGCATCATCATCCCCCCGGGAGCGCAGATTACAAAAGCAGGACCTCTCTTGCCGCATTCCTTGCGTTGGGGTCATAGTCTCTGTCAAGTTCAAGCCTAGCCCGCCGCCTGGTTGCCCGCCATAGCCATTCGGCCCTGGTTTGTCCGCTATTGGGTCCTTTCATACGCCCCGGGTCTGCTTCAGCTCTTCAGAGTAGCCCCGGAGGGTCTGGCCTGGCGTGACCATTTGGTCCATTCGGGCCTAACCGCCTGCAGCGCCCCGGTCCATACTGGACAATGGAGTATGATAGTGGTGTCAGGCCGCTGCGCACCGACCTTGGATCTCATCAAGTAGGTCTGTGCCCAGCCCGTTTTGCCCGGGAAGGGGCGATATCCTTTCCTGGAGGCGCTAGAGTGCATTTTGGGCCTGGCAGTCGCTATTGATAACCGGCAAGAGAGGTGCACACCCATTGTTCAAGAACTTTGACGCACTGCTCGATGCGGTGCATGACTTGCCGCCCCTGCCAGTAGCGGTGGTGGACGCGGCTGAGGAATATGTCCTGCAAGCGGCTTGCGAGGCGAAGCAGCGAAAAATAATAGAACCCATCCTTATTGGGGACCGCAAGCGGATTGAGGGCATCCTGGCCACCATGGCTTCGTGTCCCGACTTCCAGATAGTGGATGCCGGAACCGATGGACAAGCCGCCGAGAAAGGCGTGGACCTGGTGGCCACGGGAAGCGCCCAGGCAGTGATGAAGGGCCACATCCACAGCGATGCATTTCTGCACCCGATCTTGGCTCGGCTGCGCACGCGCGAGCGCATGTCCCACGTGTTTGTCGCCGATTTGGCGACATATCCCAAGCTGCTCTGCGTGACGGACGCCGCCATCAATATCAGTCCTTCCCTAATGGATAAAGCGCAGATTTTGCAAAATGCCGTGGATTTTCTCCGCCTTCTCGGGATAGATGAGCCGAAGGCCGCCTGTCTGTCTGCTGTCGAAGTGATCAACCCGCAAATTCCCTCCACCATGGATGCGGCCTGTCTGTCGAAAATGGCTGACCGTGGGCAAATTGCCCATGCTCTGGTTGACGGGCCTCTGGCCTTTGACAACGCCGTCTCCTTAAAAGCGGCGCAAATCAAGGGAATCCGCAGCGCAGTGGCCGGCGATGTGGATATTCTTCTAGTGCCCGACCTGGTGTCTGGCAACATTCTCGTCAAAGACCTGGAGTATCTGGCACAGGCCACTTTAGCTGGCATCGTGTTGGGAGGGCAAGTGCCGATTATCCTCACGTCCCGCTCAGACCCTCCCAGAGCCCGCTTGGTATCGGCCGCGCTGGCTGTGCTGATGCATGCCCGGCAACAGCCCTAAAGGTTCCCAGACCTGAGCGCAGGACCCGGCACCGCCATTAGAGGCCCCACACGCCTCCGGTGAATAACCGCACTAACAACACTGTGGGATGGAAAGGAGAATCATCATGGACCATGAGCGACTGCAGGGATTTTTGTACGACATGCTGTTAGCCCGGGCATTTGAGGAACGGGCCGCCCAAGAATACACACAGGGACATATTGCAGGCTTCCTGCACCTGTATCCTGGGGAAGAGGCAGTAGCGGTGGGCAGCATTCGAGCAGCTGAGCCTTCAGATTATATTGTCAGCACCTACCGCGAACATGTGCATGCGCTGATCCGGGATATTGAGCCCAAAAAAATTATGGCCGAACTGTACGGCAAGAGCACAGGTGTCAGCCGTGGAATGGGCGGCTCCATGCATCTGTTTGACAAGGAGCGCCGTTTCATGGGCGGCTACGCCATCGTTGGTGAGACATTTCCTATCGCGGCAGGTATCGGGTATTCCATTTTGTACCGCCACCTGCCGGAAGTGGTCCTGTGCTATTTCGGGGATGGCGCCGTAAATCAGGGCACTTTTCATGAATCTCTCAATATGGCCGCTTTATGGAAGCTTCCGGTCCTATTCATCTGTGAAAACAATCACTACCAAATCGGCACGGAGATCCACCGCCACTCGGCTGTCGTGGACGTTTACAAGCGGGCTGCGTCCTACGCCATTCCCGCCGAACAGGTGGACGGCATGGACGTCGAGCAAGTCTATGCGCACACCCACAGCGCGCTGGACCGCATCCGTGCCGGAGGGGGCCCGTATTTGCTCGAATTTCAGACCTACCGCTACCGCGGACACTCGATGGCCGACCCCGGCGCCTACCGCCCGCCAGCGGAAGTGCGCGCCTTTGGCGGGCAAGATCCCATCCTTCTCGCCACACGGGAACTGGCCCGCCACAACCCGCCCTCTAAAAGCGCACAAGCCTCGGACCCGGCGATGGACGTGATCCAGCAGCATATCGACAAGGGATTTGCCGCGGGCCACTGGCAGGAGGAAGATGTCGCGACGATGAAAGCTCAAATCCAGCAGATTCTTGACGAGGCGGTGGCTTTCGCCCAGTCCAGTCCCAGCTTGACCATGGATGATGCGGTTTTTCTGGCCAATCAGAATCATGCCCATGAAGTCCTCTTCTGATGAAAGATATCCGGTTTTTTGCACGAACCCGCGGCGAGAACCGCGCAAGGCAAGGAGGAATGGCAAATGGATGAAGACCTGTTTTACTGGCAGGCGGTCAATATCGCGTTAGACCGCGCGATGGAGGAAGATCCTGACGTGTTTGTGATGGGCGAAGACGTGGGCCTGTATGGGGGCACCTACCGTGCGACAGAAAATCTCATGGCTAAATACGGGGAACTGCGAGTCCGTGACACTCCGATCTCTGAAAACAGCTTTACGGGATTGGGTGTAGGCGCTGCCATGACGGGGCTCCGGCCCGTGATTGAAATCATGACCGTAAACTTTGCTCTTCTGGCCCTGGACTCCATCGTCAACCTCGCCGCCAAAATTCCCTTTATGTCGGGGGGGCAGTTTCCCGTGCCCCTGACGATCAGAATGCCAGGCGGGGTGGCCAAGCAGCTCGGCGCCCAGCATTCGCAGAGACTCGAACATACCCTGATGAATGTGCCCGGCCTGCGCATAGCCGTGCCCTTTACTCCGCAAGACGCTTATGGGCAGCTGCGCCAGGCCATCCGCAGCGATGACCCGATTATCGTGCTCGAACACGACTTGCTTTACTTCTCCAAAGGAGCCGTCGACCTGGATGCAAAGGCCCCTCCCATGCACCGGGCCATTGTGCGCCGGCCAGGGACAGATATCACCTGCGCCGCGTATTCGCTCATGGTGGCGGAGGCGCTGGCTGCGGCCGAGACACTGAAAGAATCGGGCATCTCTATGGAAGTGATTGATTTGCGCAGCCTCTCTCCGATCGACTGGAACTGCCTGCAGCAGTCGGTGGAAAAAACCCACCACATGATCATCGCGGAAGAGGACAGCGGCTTTGCAGGCGCTGGCGCGGAATTGGCGGCCACGGTGCAGGAACGCTGCTTCTACTCCCTGGATGCGCCGGTATCCCGGGTGGCCGGCATGAACATCCCCATCCCGTTCAATGCCGCCCTCGAATCTGCCGCCATTCCGCATGCCGCCGACATTGTCCTGGCAGCCAGAAAAATGCTGCTGGAAAGGAGCCAAACCTCATGAAGCACCCCATTTTAATGCCGGTCCTCTCAGACACCATGGCCACAGGCCGCCTGACCCAGTGGGTCAAATCTATCGGTGCCAAGGTCAGCAAAGGAGACGCTGTCGCCGAAGTGGAGACAGACAAGGCCGTCCTGGAAGTCGAAGCTTTCAGCGACGGCTACCTGGCCGGGCCTCTGGCTCCCGTGGATCAGGATATTCCTGTGAAACAGGTTATCGGCTACCTGGCTGACACAGCCGAAGAGGCCGCGTCAGCCGGCCAGACCGCTCCGGCAGACCCGGCGCCCGCTTCTGAAGCTCCCCCGGTGTCGCCACCGCCGAAGCCCTCCCTGCCCGCAGAGCCCTTTCCCACGCCTCCAGTTGCCGCAGAGCCCAGTCCCGCGGCCCCGGCAGAACCCGTACCGGTCCCACAAGCTTTTCCGGGCGGACCTTCGGAAGGTCACGCGGCCTCGCCTTACGCACGCGCTCTGGCATTTGATTTGGGCATCGACATGGCTCAGGTTGTTCCCGGCCCGGACGGGAAAGTGCAGGCCCCGGAGATTGTGGCGGCGCTGATCGCACCTGCCCAGCCCCCGCTGAATTACGGGCCGCCCTACCGTCTGGAAGCCCCCACCAAGAGCCGGGAGGCGGTTGCCCGCACGATGATGGCCGCATCCGCCACCCCCTCGTTCAGGGTGACGGCGCGCCTGCCCATCCGCGAGCTGCAGCATCAGGCGGCCAGCCGGCAGGTCAGCCTGACCGTAGCGCTGAGCAAAGCCTGCGCTTTTACAATTCAGGCCTATCCCCGTTTCAATGCCGTGTGGACCAACGGCGGGCTAGCCCTCCGGGACCGGATTGACGTGGGAATTGCGGTGGAAGCGCAGGACAGTCTGATTACGCCGGTCCTCCGCGACGCAGGCGGTAAATCCTTGGCCGATCTCCAGAGTGCGTGGAAAGATCTCCTTAGCCAGACGAAGTCAGCCCGGTTGGGTCCCAAAGACTATTCCGGCGCTACCTTCTATCTGTCCAATCTAGGGGTTTACCCTGTCGTCAGACAGTTTGATGCGGTTGTGCCTTTAGGAGCCAGCGCCATTTTGGCCGTAGCCGCCATGGATTCGGACGGCTCGGCAGAATGCACCCTGACCTGTGACCACCGCGTCGTCTTTGGCGCGGATGCCGCTCACTTTCTGACCCACCTAGCCAGCCAGCTGGCCACCCCGGACAGTCTGTGGTGACCTTCATGGTCCCGCCCGAACCGTGACGCCAATCGGCAGCCGGCCCCCGGATCCACTGGGGCTGGCTGCCGCATTTTGGAGATATGGGAATGTCCCTAACGGGAATCTGAAGGCGGGATGACAATGACGGCGCGGTCCGAATGGGTGATCAGCCAGCGGGGGAAGCTGCCGAACAGCCCTTCCACCAGCACCGAACCATGGTGGCGGCCGACCGCCAGAGCATCCGCCTGGCGCTGGCAGGCATAATCATAAAAGGCTGCGGCGGGGGTATTGTGATTCCAGGAGACGGGCACCGTCTGCCACTCCAGGTGCGCCCCGGCCTGAGTCGCGATCTGCAGGGCCTTCTCTTGTACTTTTTGGGCATTATGCTCCCATTCCCGCAAAAAATCTGCTTCATCGACATCCAGGTCCCCGCCCTGGGCCGCTTGCGTGCGCTTGCGGTAAAACAGACTGGGGTCCTTGATATCGACCGCGATGATCTGCCCGTCCCCTCCCAGCCACTGGGCGACCCACTGCAACGCCTCAAGACTGGCTGGAGAGCCGTCCACCGCTACTGCCACATTTTTCAGCATGGATTGCTCACCTCTTTTCTTCAATCGCACATCCGGTTCTATATCGTCCGAATGCCTTATATATCCACTTTACCGCCCATAAAATACTGCCCGTAAGGTCCAGATGGACTAATGCCCCCTTGCCAAACGCTCCTTTTTGCCTCTCCCGGCCAAACCGGAATGCAAAGCATTGGACAAGTCGGGGGAAAAAGCCTTAAGGTGAAGGAAATGCTAGGATCATCCCATTGCAGAGATCTGAAAGAAGGAATAGTCATGGAGCCCATATCCGCCACCAGCATGCCTGTACTGGCCCTGAACAGCGGGTCCTCTTCCCTCAAGTTTTCGCTGTACCAAGTCCGCCACGACACCGGCGGGAATGCGCAGGCCGACCTCATTGCTGGCGGGGCAGCCGAACGCATTGGACTGCCCAGCGGACGCATCTGGCTGAAGACCCCGCGCGCGACCCTGCACGATGAGAGCGGAGCGTTTGCCCACCACGCCGATGCGGTCAAAGCCTTATTCGGTTTGCTGGATGTCTACCAATTGCCCCGGCCTCAGGGTGTAGGCCACCGCTTCGTATCGGGAGGGCCCAAGTATATCGACCACCAGCTGATTGACGAGGCTTTCCGGACGGACATCCGCAACTACTTCCGGTTTGCGCCCCTCCACCTCCCTGCCGAAGCCCGGGCCGTCGACGCGGTCTCCCAGCATTTTCCGGACATCCCCCAAGTCGCGTGCTTTGATACCGCGTTTCACCGCCATATTCCTGAAGTGGCGGCCAGACTTCCCCTCCCCCGCAATCTCTGGCATGAAGGCGTCAGGAAATACGGATTTCACGGCCTCTCCTACGAGTATATCGTCAGCCAGCTGCCCCCGAGTTCCACAGACCGGATAGTGGTAGCCCATCTGGGCAACGGGGCCAGCCTGGCAGCCATCCAGAACGGCCAGTCCATCGACACCACCATGGGACTCACGCCGACCGGGGGGCTCATTATGGGCACCCGGACGGGAGATTTGGATCCCGGCGTCATTGTCTATCTCATCAATGAAAAGGGCTACGACGGCAGCCAGCTGGAAAGAGTGCTTGACCACCTCTCGGGCCTGCTGGGTATTTCGGGCATCACCTCGGACATGGAGACCCTGCTGCGCTCCGGTGACCCCCACGCAGTGATGGCGGTGGAGATGTTCGCCTATAGCCTGCGCAAGGCCATTGCGGCCATGGCGGCCGCGCTGGGAGGGATCGACACGCTCGTCTTTACAGGCGGGATCGGGGAGAATGCCGCAGAAGTGCGCCAAAAAGCGTGCGCATCCCTGGGCTTTCTGTCCGTCGAGATTGACCCCGCCGCCAATGCCCAAAATGCCCCGGTCATCTCCACAGCCAGCAGCCGAGTGAAAGTGTCGGTGATCCCGACCGACGAAGACCTGGTCATTGCCCGCCACACCTTCCGCCTGCTGGAGCAAAGAAATCCTTCCCCCTAAGTTTCCAGGCCGCACCCGGCTTTCCATCGAAAGCCGGGTGCCCTTGTTCCTGATAGCAGAGGAAGCTCAGCTGCCCATATGCCCTGGCCACGTCCACTCGCGGATCTCCTGGGGGTCAATGCCTTCCTTGCGGGCATAATTCAAATGCGCAATCCGCTGGTCCTGGAGCCATTCCTTCACGGCGGCGGCACGCACCGCAAAGGCTGGAACATGGTCGATGACATCAATAGCCATAGAAAACCGGTCGATATGATTTTCGATAGCCAGCTGCAACGGCGTATTGATACTGCCCATTTCCTGATAGCCGTGAACATGGAAATTGCCGTGGTTCGGCCGGCGGTATGTCAATTTGTGAATCAGCGCCGGATATCCGTGAAAGTTGAAGATCACGGGCTGGTCGGGGGTGAAGAGCCCCAGAAAGTCCGGATCCGACATTCCGTGCGGGTGCAGGGTAGTCGGGGGAAGCTTGAACAGGTCGACCACATTCACGAAGCGGATCTTCAGCCCGGGCAGCTTCTCATTGAGCAGCGCGACAGCTGCCAGGGCCTCCATGGTGCTCACATCTCCTGCGCTGGCGACCACAGCATCGGGAATCTCGCCATTGTCGTTGGAGGCCCATGTCCACAGCCCGATGCCTTTGCTGCAGTGAGTGACCGCCTCGTCCATCGTCAGGTACTGCAAGTGCGGCTGCTTGTCGGCCACGATAATGTTGACGTAATCGGTGCTGGCCAGACAGTGATCGGCCACGCTCAAGAGACAGTTGGCGTCCGGCGGCAGGTAAATGCGGACCACGTCAGCCTGCTTGTTGGTCACCACATCCAAAAATCCAGGGTCCTGATGGGTAAACCCATTATGGTCCTGGCGCCATACGGTGGAACTGATCAAGATGTTTAGCGATGCAATGGGAGCGCGCCATGGCACCTCGAAGCGGGCTTTTTCAATCCACTTGCCGTGCTGGTTGACCATGGAGTCGATAATGTGCACGAACGCCTCGTAAGAATTCAGGAGGCCGTGGCGTCCTGTCAGCACATAGCCCTCCATCCAGCCTTCCAGAGTGTGCTCACTGAGCATCTCCATGACGCGGCCCTCCGGAGCCAATTCTCCCCCGTCCGCATCGACGGGCAGGAACTCTGCCATCCAGGTCTTTTTGGTCACCTCATACAGCGCCTGGAGACGGTTGGACGCCGTCTCATCCGGGCCAAACACCCGGAAATTGTGCATGTTGCGGCGCATCACGTCACGCAGGTACTGACCCAGGATATACGTGTTCTCCTGACTCGCCTGCCCGGGTTTGTCAAAGCGCACCTGGTAGTCGTGAAAGTCGGGAAGGTTCAGCGGTTCTCTCAGCAAACCGCCATTGGCGCGGGGATTCGCGCTCATGCGCCGGTCCCCCTCGGGCGCCAGAGCGCGCAGAGACTCTTTCAGGCGCCCGGACTCGTCAAACAGCTCCTCGGCATGGTAGCTCTTCATCCACTGCTCCAGCACGGCCAGATGCTCAGGGTTGGTGGTCACGTCGAGCACGGGCACCTGGTGCGCCCTCCACGAGCCCTCAATGTAGTGCCCGTCCACCGTCTTGGGCGCAGTCCAGCCTTTCGGGGTGCGCAAGATGATCATGGGCCAGCGCGGCCTCTTAGCCACTTGTGTCCGCCGGGCTTCTTCCTGAATCCTCTGGATCTGGCTGATGCAGCTGTCCACCGCCGATGCCATCGCCTCGTGCATCACGGCAGGGTCATCGCCCTCGACCAGCCGCGGCTCATAGCCGTAGCCCCGGAAGAGATCCAGAAGCTCCTCTTCCGAAATCCGGGCCAGCACCGTCGGGTTGGCCAGCTTGTAGCCATTAAGGTGCAAGATGGGAAGAACCGCCCCGTCGCGGACCGGATTCAGAAACTTATTCGAATGCCAGGCAGTCGCCGCGGGCCCCGTTTCCGCCTCACCATCCCCCACCACCACCGCGACAATCAAGTCCGGATTGTCAAAAGCCGCCCCGAACCCGTGTGACAGGGAATAGCCCAGTTCTCCCCCCTCATGGATGGATCCCGGAGTTTCCGGCGTGCAGTGGCTGCCCACTCCCCCTGGAAATGAAAACAGGTGAAAGAAGCGCGCCATTCCTTCCTCATTCAGGCTGCGGTCTGGGTAAACCTCCGAATAGGTTCCCTCTAGATATGTATTGGAAAGGGTCGCTGGCGCCCCGTGTCCGGGACCCGCAATATATATCATGTTCAGGTCGTAGCGCCGGATTGCCCGGTTCAGGTGCGTCCAAATGAAATTTTGCCCGGGGTCGGATCCCCAGTGTCCTAAGAGTCTAGGCTTGATATCGCTCTTTTTTAAAGGACTTCTCAGCAAGGGATTGCTCTGGAGATAGAGCATTCCCAGGGAGAGATAGTTCGCAGCCCGCCACCAGGCGTTCAGCTGCTCTTGTTCCTCTTGGGTCAGTGTCAGTGTGCCGGGTACTTTCGCCATGCTGTCAGCTCCTTGTCTCGCGTCATTGAATTGCCTGCGAGAGGCCAGCCGCCCCTGCTTCATGCATCCCGCTGCGGCGGTGACATCCCTGTATTGCCAGCATGGGCTCAGGCTCCCGCGCCCGTCAAGAACCATTCGGGCCCATTTCCCGAAAAGTCCGGTTCCTGGCAAGCTGGCCTGACGGCAGTATCCCCTCCCCGCACACTGCCAAGTCGCCCCGGGCGGGCCATTGTCTGGCTCACAGCCCGCAGGCGGCCAACAGGGGAGTTTTCAAAGTCGCCCCGCCCGGGGATTTTACTCCCAGACTTCATCCGCGTCGGCGTCGGTTAACACACAAAGCGCCAGCCGGACCCATCCTTCGAGATCCTCGGAGCCGGGAAGGGCGTCGCAAATGGCGGAGACGGCCGCGCGTTTCAACCGCCGCTCTCCGTACCGTCCGTGAAACCGCACAGCGAGCTCCCCGCGCTCTTGTCGGAATGCCCATGCCCGCCCGTGGACAGGAAGCCCTGAAATCCACACAAACCCATCTGCGTCCTGGTTCCCCTGTAGGCGGCACTGCGTGAGCAGCTCGTCAAGCTGAGACACATCCAGGGCCATAGGGTCCTTCTCCCATAGTTGCAAAATCGAAGAGTCTTGAGGAAAATACCGGTGGATGCCCCGCAGGAGCTTCTGCGGCGATAATGAGATCTTTCTGAAGACACGGCCATAACTGGCTCCCTGCTTCTCGTCAGGCTTCATCGCGACGAATGCCTCCCGTCAGAACTTTCAGTCAACATCAAACATACCTCGAGTAGTTCTTTAGAATGGCAAATACTTGATTCGCAAACTTATCGTTACCGTATTTGCTTAACATCCTTTCTTATATCGATTATTCCACAAAACCCGCCATATGGCCTAATGAAAATGGACCATTTGACACAACTTGGTCCATTCGGACAAACTTTTGCGTCTTTCTCCACCTAATAGGAAACTCTCTCCCACCGTTCCCCGCCATCTCAGCAAGTAATCGGCTCTGATATCTCCTCGGCGCGCTTCTATGGGGCTTGGACAAATGCACACGGTTTTCGCACTGCATTGTGTAAAATAGGTTGTAGCAACTAAGAGAGTAGGGAGACAATTCTATGAAAAACATGGTGAGTTGCTGTGCGGTGGCTGTGGATGGATCCGATTCCAGCATGGGGGCGCTGCTCTGGGCATGCCGCTTGACGGAGCCCGGGGGAACAATTGTCATGATCGATATTCAAGATTTTACACCTCTTTACAACGAAATGGGGATGACGCCTTTCAGCGGAGGACCCAACGTGGATGTCGACCGCATCAGCCAGCAGTGGGCCCGCTACGCCAGCACGGTGAAGGACAAGGCGATGGAGATGGTCACAGGCGCTGGACGCGTGGGACAATGGGAAATCCTCACCATGCAGCCGGGAGACGGCAGCCCGGCCGCCATATTCGACAAGGCGGCCGCCGAACACCATGCCGAGTTGGTCATGGTGGGCCAGCATCACGGCTCTACCCGGATTGAAGGACTGTTTGGCAGTTTCCCGCGGTGGCTGGTAACTCACGGACGCCTTCCAGTCCTGATCGTCCCTGTGCCCCGCCAAGACACCCCCTGAATCATCACGGGAGCAGTTCATTGCTCTCGCGGATCGCCTCAACGACCGAAGGCGTGTGCCGGCAGTACGGCACACGCCCCAAAATTCCGGGCATGGCACCAATGCCGCTCGGATAAATCCTGTTCCAGTTCCTGAATCTTCTCCAGGCTAGTGCCTGTCCCTCCCCCTGTCCCCATGGTCATGGGGATGGCTGTGGGAATGCCCGCCGCCATTGTGCAGGGGCTCTTCCCCGCTGTGATCCGCAGAGACAGAGGACGGCGCCCTATCGCCAGAGACATTGAAGGCTTCGACGTGAAAGTGGTCATGATCCTGCGCGCCATGAAAAATTCCCGCCGCCTTGGCCAGTTCCCCTTGCGCCATTTCCAGAGCCATGACCGCCCGGTCAAAAGCTTTGGCGGCATCTGTCACGTCCGTCTGCTTCATGCGCAGCGCCCACGACTCCATGCTGTCCCCGCACAACTTGATTTGTGTCGAGAATTGTTCCGCCACCATCAGCCAGTCTTCATAGTTGTTTCCACCCATACACATCTTCTTGAACGCCTCCTGAGAATATTATCTTTGCTCGTCGGCCATATCCGCACGCGCCCGATTCCGGCTCATAGTCCGGACCCATGCCGCCACACCGGCAATCCCATCGCTCTTGGACACGGCGAATACCGGCCGCCCGGATCCAAATCCGGCAAAATCGCTTGCCGCTGACTCCATGTCAAAATCCGTGAACGGCAGCAGATCCGTTTTGGTCACAGCCAGTGCGCTGACCCTGCGAAACAATGTGGGGTATTTGACGATCTTGTCCCCGCCCTCGACGGTGCTGAGTACCGCCAGGCGGGCATGCTCTCCGAGAAAAAAGTCTGCGGGGCACACTAAATTCCCGACATTTTCGATAAACAGCAGTTCAAGACGTAAAGATTCCAGCGCCTCAAGCCCGGAGCGCACCATCCTCCCGTCGAGGTGGCAGACCCCCTGGGTCTCCAGCTGAATCACCGGAATGCCTAGGGCCGAAATTCTCTGGGCATCTTTGGAGGTGGCGACGTCCCCTTCAATCACGCCCACCCGGAAATCTCTGTGCAGGATCGGCAGGAGCTGTTCCAGCACCGTGGTTTTTCCAGCCCCTGGAGATCCCATGATGTTGACGGCCCAGATTCCCCGGGAGTCTAACCACTCTCTGTTGCTGTCGCCTTCCTTATTGTTCAGTGCCCAGACATCTTGGTGCATGTCCACATGCATCTCCCATGCCCCTCTTTCGTCTAGTATCCACCCGCCTCATCCGGCTCCCCGTCATACCCCAAAATCTCAAATTCTTCTCCTTGAACCAGACGGGTGAGCCCCGACTGGCACACGGGGCAGATCATACTGTCCCCCGGCCCCTGGTACCGGCAGTCGAGACACTGCAGCCTGGCCTCCACCGCCTCAATTTCCAGAACGCAAGCGGGGTCGAGCCACGGGTGCTCCGGCCTAAGGGCGTCGAAGGCAAACTGCAGCGCATCCGGCAGGGCACCATTCAGTTCCCCTACCTGCAGCGTGATGGCGGACACCCGCCGGAGGTTGTTGCCCCGGCGCGACTCATCGATAATTTCCAGCACACTGGCCATCAGCCCTGCTTCATGCATACTGTCCTCCTAGTGCACCCATCCCAGGGAGTCGAGGAAAATGGTGGCCGTCACATCCACCCAGGCCAGTGCTTTGAGCACTCCATCCGCAGGCTTCTCGGGCCACGGGGCCTCCCCAATCCAGTCGGTCAAAGTCACCGACAGCCGCCCTTCGTCCCGCGAAAAATCCATATGCATCGGCAAAAGTTGCAGGACCGCCGGGCTAGCGGCGCCGAGCACGTCAACGAACCTCTGGGGAATCAGTTCCAGCCGGACGTGATCGGCATCAGCGGTGGTCGGCACGGCATCATAATCGTTGGACAGCGCGACCGCGACCAGCCGCTCCATGTACTTTTCCAAAGGCACCCGGGAGCGCAGGACCGCGAGGCGCGGGCCCCTTCTGTGGCGGACCGTGTCCCACCACTGTCCGGCTGAGCCGGCCGCTTCCGGGACAGGACGGTCAGGGCTGTTCTCAAGAGGCGCCTTTTGTTTCCAGAAACTGTTCTCCATATCCATGAGGCGCTGGCGCATTGCGTCGTAGTCTTGCCAGAGCCAGGATTCATCCGCCACAGCCTGCTCTTCCATGACACGCAGGGGATAGTCGTAGCGGTAAAGAAATTCCACGGCTTCTTGAATCTGCGGGTCCCACTGCCCGCGGTTCTCATACCACTGCTTCACACTGTCCGCGCTCCAGTGGAAATCGGGCACCCGCCACTGCAGGGTCTGCTCGACAAAGGCCCTGTGCTCTGCCAGTTCACTTTCGGTACTGTCGCGAAATACCTGCCAGTCCATCTTACCGCCGCCTTCTTTCTAAGTGATAGCCACCTGAATTGTGCCGGGGCCGGGGCTGGGGCAGGCGCTCACGCACAGCCCGCAGCCAATGCACACCAGCCGTGAGATGTTCGGCGCCTGCCCCGGGTACAGTTTGAGAGCGCTGTGCGGCAAGGGGCAGGCCGCAAGACATGTCTGGCCGCAATTCCTCTCCCCGGTCACCTGCCAGCAGCTCTGGGCGCGAACCGAGGCCGACCCCATGCGCACTTGCCAAATCCCGGCCAAAGGAGCGAGCGCCTTTTCGGGACACGCCTGGATGCACGGCATATCCCAGCATGCCAGACACGGTGTTTGGTTGAGGTCCAATGCCGCCAGCCCGCCGGAATCCGGCCCAATGGCCCCCGCCGTGCAGGCATCGGCGCACAGTGCGCACCCGGTGCAGCGTGTGACAAACTCCGCCTCCCCGACAGCCCCCGGCGGGCGGAAATCCCGGCGGGCAACGGGGCCTGCGGCTTGCTCCAAGGTTGTTTCGGGCGCCTTGGAGATGGGCCACAGCTGCTGGAAAAACTCTCTTCGGGACACCGCGCGGCTGCTGGGTTTTCTGGATTTCGGGAGGAACAGCCGGATCAGCATTCTATTCCTCCTGAATTTCTTCGTCCTCATTGCCGAATTCGTAGCGCAGGGCATCTTTCACGGCTTGCTGCCCCTCTTCTTCCGAGAGCTTTTCCAGAACCAGATTGGCCTCAATCAATACCCAGTCCCCTTCATGCAGATCCTCAATCCCGTCATAAAAGGCATGGCGCGTGCGCCCTCCCCCTTCCACGAGGCACCGGGAATCATCAAGCACCTTCACCACTTTGAGCGGAAGAGCCAGACACATCAGCGTTCTCCTTACCGTCAGCCCCTGTCACATCCAGCAGTTCGCGGTCCGGGCGGTCAAACGGCACATCATGCCGCTTAACCGCCACCTGAACCCCCCACTGCGCCAGCTGCGCCAAGATCACCTGCTCCATGGCCCCCACGCGGTTTTTCACAACTGGGGACAAGCCGATATGGGTGCTCACAATATCTTCCGGCTCCATCGCGATGAACTGCACATCGGGCAGCTCTCCAAGCAATTTGAGCGATGCCAGAACACCCACAATCTCGGTTTCATGCGCCCGCCGTCACATGCCAACCCCACTGCACCGCATCCTCATACCGGAACCGGTATATCTGTCCGGTTTCTTGCGACATCAGGGCGGCATCCACAATCAGCACATGCGGGTACGCGGCAATCCGGTCAATCAGCTGGTACGCCATGGTCCCGCCGTCAGCCACGTCCACAGACGGCGCAAAATGATATTTTTCCCGCAGATAGTGCACCCCCAGGCCCTCATCGGCGAACAGAATATTGCCGACCCCCAGAATCAGAATGTCCGCCACCGGCTACTTCGGGCTCTGGGTGTCATCCACCCGCATGTGGGTCCCGGTCAGCATGGTGTCGATCGTGCCGTCCCGGTTCTCCACCGTATTCCATATGGCCATATAGACATGGGCCACCACAAACACAATGATGCTCCATGCCAGCCAGATGTGCCAGGTGCGCACCCCCACCAGACCGCCAAACACGGGATACAGAAAACCCAGCTGGTGGTAGATGAAAGAGCCGAAAGCCGGCCCGTTGTAGTTGGCGCCAAAAAGCAGAAACCCCGTGATGGAAATCAGAACCAGGGCCACATAGAATCCCGCGTAGAAGACAAACTGCAAGGGACCGTAGCGCACCCCCGGGTGCCGGTACTGGCGGCCAAACAGGCCGTAGTAGGCCAGTTGCTTCTTCCAGGCAGCCTTGGAGAACACTACCTTGCCATCCTTGTATTCGTGGGTCCGGAAAAAGTCATAAATACGCACAAGTTCTGTCGCAATCAGGGTAAATCCCGCCATTTCATGGGTGCCCCGAACCCAGTTCATAAGAAAGTCGTTCCAGGTAGG
>DAHWJO010000074.1:0-16344 GCA_027344105.1 Sulfobacillus sp. | reverse complement strand
ATCCCGCCAGCTTGCTGCCCTCGCTCTTTCAGCGGGCGGCTCCAGCGGTCTTGCCGCAGGGCAGGCCCAGGCTGCCTGTGGTCACCGGATCCGCCGAATCGGACCGGGAGACGCTCGTGGCTGACGCCCGCCGGGGACTGGAGGCATGGCGCCCGGAGCCCATGGCCCAGTACCGGAGCCGGCTGGATTATGAGCTGGATGTCATTTTGTCCATGGGATTCGCCTCGTATTTTCTCATTGTGGCCGACTTGGTGCTCTATGCCCGGGACGCCAACATCGCGACGGGGCCGGGACGGGGTTCCGCTGCCGGCAGTCTGGTTGCGCGCTGTCTCGGCATTACCGGGATTGACCCGCTCGAGCATGGGCTCCTCTTTGAGCGGTTTCTGAACCCCCACCGCCGCAGCATGCCGGACATCGACTTGGACGTGGACTTCTCCAAGCGTTACCGGCTGATCGAATACCTCCGCCAGCGCTGGGGGCCGGACCGGGTCGCGCAGATCGGCACATACGGAACCCTGGGGGTGCGGGCCGTGCTGCGGGAGGTCGCCCGGGCACTGCGCCTCCCGCCCGACCCCGTCAATGCTTTCATGGGCACCGTGCGCGCCGCCGGCGGCCAGGGGCTCGCCGAGCTGGCGGACGAGGTGAGGACGGGAATGGACGCCATTGACCCCAGCGGTCGCTGGCTGCGGCTGAGTTTGGCCCTGGAAGGGCTGCCCCGCCATAGTTCCGTGCATGCGGCGGGAGTGGTTCTGGCGGATGTGCCGCTCGGGGATATGATCCCTTGTGTGGCGGGGCCGGACGGGCAGCTGGTCACCCAGATGGACATGGTGTCGGTCGAGCGGCTGGGCCTCTTGAAACTGGATTTGCTCGGCCTGCGGGCCTTAAGTGTGGCCGACCGCGTGCGCCGGCGGCACCCGCAGGAATTTGGCGATTTGGACCTGGCTGACCCTTCCACCCTGCGCCTTTTGGGCCAGGGGGAGACAGAGGCGGTGTTTCAGCTTGACGGGCATGGAGTCCGCGAGCTGCTGCAGCGCATGCAGCCCCAGAGCGGGCGGGAAATCATCGATGTGGTGGCCCTGTACCGGCCGGGACCCATGGACGCCATCGGCACCTACCTGGCGCGCCGCGCGAACAGGGAGGCGGTGCCCGCGGATATCTTTGGAACAGTGTGCCATGATACGTACGGGGTGATGGTTTACCAGGAGCAGCTGATGACCTTGGTCCAGAAGGTGGCCGGATACTCGCTCGCCGACGCGGACCTGTTCCGGCGGGCCATCAGCAAGAAGGACCACGACACCTTGGCCCAGATGGGCGGCGATTTTGCCTCCCGCGCCCGGGACAACGGGTGGAAGGAGGCGGACGTGCGCAGCTTGTGGACGCGGATCATGGCCTTTGCGGACTACGGGTTCAACAAGTCGCATGCCGCGGCGTACGGCCTGTTCAGCTACTACATGGCATACCTCAAAGCCCATTATCCCCTGGAATTCTGGGCGGCTGAATTCTCCACCGTGGGAACTGAGCGCCTGGAGCTGGAAGCCGCATCCGCAGTCTCCCGGGGCATCGTCCTGTGGCCTCCGGACGTCACCACCAGCGGCGCCGATTTTGAGCAGGCCATGAGCGGAATTGCCGCGGGCCTCACCGCCGTGCGGGGGGTCAGTGAGGACATGGCGGAGCGGATTGTGGGCGACCGGGAGAGATCCGGACCCTACCGTTCCAAGGCCGAGGCCTTCGCCCGCATCACCCAGGCCACAAGTTTGCGGGTGGCGCAGGCCCTGGCGGCGGCGGGGGCTCTGGGCCGCCTGCCGGGCCCGCCAGCCCAGGCCGGGCAGCTTAGCCTGTTTGACAACGGCCCCGGCCCTGCGGCCCGGGTGGATGCCGTGCAGTCTTTTGGATGGGCCTGGCCGGTCGCCTCCGGGCCGATTTACGTGCGTGCCAGGCGCACAGAAGATGTATCATGGTGGCAAAGGCATCTCCAGCCTTTGCAACCAGCCTTTCCCGGACCCTTGGCGGTGGTTGTGGGCAATGAGGCTGGATGGGCGCTTAAGGTGGACCGGGTGCGCCTGGACGGTTCGTGGCAGTGCATTGAGGAGATCCGCAAGCTCCCGCAGGTGGCTGGCTGCGGGCGCCGCATAGTGAAGAAGAAGGTGTGGAGCGATGGCGAAGATATCACGCGAGGAACTGATTAAACACTTGACCCCGCCCCCGGGGATTACGATGCCCCCTTATCCCGCCAAGCGGGACAGGGTCTACCGCACAAGTCTGGTGGCGGTGGCGGCCGGGATGGCGGCGGCGGCTGTGGCCGCCTTTCTCCGCTCGGGCACTGCCCTGTTTTGGATACAGGGTTTTGTCAGTCTGGGACTGGCAGTGGCGGGGTGGACCTTTCTGGTCTGGCTCAAGGAGTGGCGCTGGGTCGTGCGCAGCCTGGTGATTTTAGGTCTGGTAATCTGGCCCTTCTGGTCTATCGGCGGGTGGGCCCTGACCATTGCCGGCAGCGCCATTATGGCAGCCAAGGAGACGCACTGCTTCCACTTCTGGGCTGGGCGGGTGATTCCCTGGTACTCCGTGCTGTTTGGGGCGGGGATGATACTGAGCGCGCCCTGGTGGCTGATGGGGATCTTGTGGGCTGGACTGGCCTACTTGTGGATCAGCTTGGTGAGGGGCCGGTGGACGCTGCCCCTCTTCGAGGTCTAGCGGCTGGAAGCTGGAGGCAAGAGGATTTCCAGAAGGGCTGTCGCCATTGCGGCGATAGCGGTGGCAATGGCTGAAATGTGGAGGCCGGGCAAAAGAAACCCGCCCAGGTACACCACCACCATGGTGATGGCCGCCCATATCAAAAACCGCTCAACAAGAGCTTGGCGGTAGCCGGCCGCCCGGTCTGCGGCCGAGCCCAACAGCCCTGTGGCCAGCCCCGCGCTGACAGCCACCGCGAGGTATAAAGGGGTGATGCCCTGGTGCCCGTAAGGCGCCGGGGTCTCCAGCAGACTCAGGGTAATCACCACGGCGGCGGTGATGGTTTTCTGGATGGTGGATGCTGCTCTGATCATGATCTCGCCCTCCTGCCACTGAGCAGTATCCCCCCTGGCTTTCTTTCCATACGGGGGGAACTGTCCGGGCACGCGCGCCGTTCCCCTGAAGGTCTGGGCCGGTTCTTGAGAGGACAAAGATGGAGGGGGCGGCCTTAGGCCGCCCCCTCCACCTCTGTGACCGGACGCGCGAGGAGGTTTAGTATGTGTCCGGCTGCCCGGTGGACTCCTCGTGGATTCCCATCGCCGCATTGACATAGCGGCCGGCCGCAAACAGGACATCGGACAGGCGGTTCATATAGGTCAGCACGCCGTGGGGGACCGGCTCAATCTTGTTCAGTGTCCAGATTTCCCGCTCGGCCCTGCGGCAGACGGTGGTGGCGACATAGAGGCTGGTGGCGGCCAGGCCGCCTTCGGGAATGGTGAAAGGGCGCCATGGCGGTGTGCTGTCCCGCAGCAGGTCGGCTAGAGACTCCAGTTGCTTGGTCAGGGTCTGGGGCGTCTGTTCGGGGTCCTGGTCCGCGTGCACGGCGGACAAATCGCCGCCGACAAGAAACAGCCGGTGCTGCAGGTCGTGCAGGAAAAGCTCCAGCTCCCGCCAGGGCGGGGCGGGGTCGGCGGGGCGGGCGAGGCGGAGCTGGGCCCGGGCCTGGCCGATAAAGGCGTTCAGTTCGTATAAAGTGCCGTAGGCATTGACGCGCTGAGAATGTTTTTCAATTTTTTGACCGGTGCTGAGACGGGTGACTCCCTTGTCCCCGTTGCGGGTGTAAATAGGGCTCTTAGGCATGGATGCTCCTTTCCTGGCGGTGATCTCTTTGTGTGCTCCGGAGTCAACCCAGCCAGAGCGTTCTCTGTGCGGCCGGGACCCGGGGCACCTGGGGCACGGATTGGGGGTAGCCCAGGCGGATAAACGCCGTGAGGCGCTCCTGGTCTGTCACCTGGCACAGTTCGCGGGCCTCCGTGGATCGGGTCAGACCTCCGGTCGCCCAGTGCGTGCCGACCCCAAAATTCCAGGCCGCGAGCATCATCGCATAGGCGGCGCAACTGACCGCGGCGTAGTCTTCCTCCTGGCGGGAGGCGTGTCCCTCCAACAACTGCACCACCGCGATGACGGCGCTGACGGCGAGATAGTCCTGGCGGGCTCGCGAGGCCAGCCTCTCGGCAAATTCGCGCTGCTGGTCCACGGCTTTTTGCCAGGCCGCGCGGTAGCGGGCCTGTGCCAGCGCGCGCAGGCTCTCGCCCTGCAGGACGACAAATCGCCAGGGCTGGGTCATATGGTGGTTTGGCGCCTGCACCGCGGCCTCCAGCATTTTTTCAATCACCGAGTCAGGAACCGGATCTGCGCGAAACAGGTGAATCGTGCGCCGTGTCAGCAGCCCTTCCATGAGTTCCATATATTCGGCGGCCTCCCTCGTACCATCTTGCCACTTGATGGTACCAGAAATGCCGCGCGACAGCCACTAGGACTGGTTGACAGTCAGAATGAGCGTGCCGTTGTGCAGGTCATGCACGATGGCGTTGGTGATTCGCGATAGCCACATGGCAATCCGTTCACGCTCCTGGTCATCCTCAGCGATGAAGATGGGGGCCATCCCCCCGGAGACCGCCTCTCTCTTGGTTGTCACAATCGCGAACATGACGGGCGTTGGGGCGTCAGCCATAATTACATCTCCTTCCGGTTGATGACAGGACTGGTCATTTTGCTCCACTTGTCAGATTCCAGCACCGGAGTGTTCTTGATGGCTTGGATCAGCTTGCTCATATTATGGTCGACGGGAAGAATGGACAGCCCGGCCTTGCCCGTGCCCGCAGGCATTTCCATCCGGCACAGGGGGCTCTGCTCTGGGTAGCCGATATCTTTTTGGGCACCCACGGCGGAGGCCGCCTCATAGGTGATGGCCTGCCTCTGGGAGGCATTCCACAACACGGCCTGGCCCCGCTCGTTTTTGGGGGTGAGCACGACCGCCAGGCCTTCCTTTTCGTAGCGTTCGCGGGAATGGGGCAGCCCCACCTCCATCATCATCACATCCCCGGCATACAGCAAAGTGCCCTTGTCAAAACTGATTTTGGCCGGCTGCACATCGATCAGGTCGCCGACATGCTTGCCGGACATGAAGATTTCGGCAATTGCCAGCACTATGACACTGCCAATGATGCCGACAACCAGCCCTCCAATCAAAGTCAGGGCCGAGCCCAAGAGGGCGACGAGCATCGCCAGATAGTTGCGGGCTTCATAGGTGATGGCGATGCCTTCGATATAGCCGGCCCCGCGTGATACCAAAATCAGCTGTTCTTCCTGTTCGAGTGTCTTGCGCTCGGTGTTGCGCACGTCGCGGAATTGGGTGGCGGCCAGGGTCAGGAAGGTCGCCGCGGTAAATTCCTTGCCCAGCAAAGAGGTGAGGATGCTGGAGCCAATCATGGCCGCAATCACGGCTAGAGCCAGCTGGGAGATGTATCCCGAGGGATACCCCGGGTAATGGGTCCGCCCTGATTTCAGGGAAATCAGGCGGGACAGAAAGCCGGCAGTGAACCCCACAATCATCGGGGTCCAGTCAATAGGGGCTGAACTGGACATAGTGCCCTCCTTTTGCATCGTACAAGTGGCATGGTTCTGGTCATCGGGCTTATTGTGGGTCATTTGTCAATCCGGCATACATGCGGGTGCGGCGGGGGAGGCTGACGGCAGGGGCCAATGCAGAGAGGATGTGTGACGATGGCCAGGTTCATGGCGCTGGAAAGGCACGGCGGGTCCACCCGGGAATCAACCTCTTGGCCCGCCGGCGCCCAAAAAATTTGGGTGGACTTGGAGGCGGGGCAGAAGTCCGCGCTCAAAACAGTGGTGGGCCGCCTCTACACCGCCCACCCTCTGGCCGTGGAGCGGGTGCTGCAAGGAGGCGAGCGGCGCTCCGGATTTCTCATTGAAGAAGACGCCGTCGTGCTCGTCATTTCCGACCCGGTCCAGGGCGACTTTCCGCCGAAGACACGAGCGGTCGGCATTTTTCTGGGAAAAAATTTTCTTGTCACCACCCACTTTGACGGGGATAACGGGGTGGTGGAGCAGGCTTGGCAGACAGTGCGCCGCGAACACTCGCTGAGCGAGGGGCTCGACTTTGCGCTGTACCGCCTCTTGTACGATCATGTCCATCACTTTTACACCGCCACCCGCCACGTCAGCGATGAATTTGAAACGCTGCATGCCAGGCTTCTGAAAACGCCGTACAAGAACCTGGCCCTGGACATCGTCGCCCTGCGCAAGAAAACTTACTGGCTGTACAAGGTGGTCCGCCCTGAGATTAAGATATTTGCCCTGCTGAAGGAGCATATCAGCTACGTGGCCCCCCGCAACCGGCCTTACTTTGAAGACCTGTACAGCCAAGCCCAGGAAGTGCTGAGCGACATCGAGTCCTACCGGGATGGGCTGGAAGGACTGGTCGAAGCCTATTCCGGCATGCAGTCGAACGAAATCAACAAAGTGATGAAGTTCCTCACCATCATTTCGGTGTTGGCCCTGCCTGCCACCACCATTGCCTCGATTTACGGCATGAACTTTTTCATCCCCGAACTGCACTGGCATTATGGCTACTGGTATTCCCTCACGGTCATGTTCCTGGTGACGGCGGTGCTGCTCGTGTATATCCATAAAAACCACTGGTTCCGCTAGAAATTTGCCAACAAACGGATAAAGTGGGGGACCTTGGGAGAAACTAAGCGAGAATACAGTGAGGAGGGATTCCCATGTTGTCCGGGCAAGATGCCAGCTTTTCGGAGCGCAGCGCACTTCCCCCTAGCCAGGAGTGGTCAGGCACCTTCAGTGAGTATCTCGATTTTGTCCGGTCCCGTCCCGAGATTGCCGACAACGCCCACCAGAGGCTGTGGCGGATGGTGATGCGCCGGGGCAAGAAAGATCTGGGCGGGGCCCTTTACCCCTTTTTTACCGACCAGCTTTTCGGGGTCGGACCAGCGGTTTCCACTCTCGTCGAAGACTACCTGCGCCCTGCAGCGCGGGGATTTGAGGTGAGAAAGCGCATTCTCGTCCTGGTGGGACCGGTCAGCGGGGGCAAGTCCACCATTGTCACTTTGCTGAAACGCGGGCTGGAAGAGTTCACCGCCACAGCCGAGGGCGCGCTCTTCGCCATTCAGGGCTGCCCGATGCATGAAGAGCCCCTGCACCTGATTCCTCCCGGCATGCGCTCGCAAATGGCCCAGGAGCTGGGGCGCGCCCTCGAAGGCGAATTATGTCCGGTCTGCCAGTGGCATGTGCAGCACACCTATGCAGGCCGCATCGGGCAGGTGCCCGTGGAGCGGGTGGTGCTCTCGGAACACCGGCGCTTGGGAATCGGCACCTATGCGCCCTCCGACCCCAAGAGCCAGGATATCGCAGATTTGACAGGGTCGGTGGATTTCCAGGGTCTCTCCGAGTTTGGCTCGGAATCTGACCCGCGCGCCTTCCGTTTTGACGGCGAACTGAATATTGCCAACCGCGGCCTCGTGGAATTTCAGGAGATGCTCAAGCTGGATGAAAAGTTTCTGTACCAGCTGCTCTCTCTCAGCCAGGAAGGCAACATGAAAACCAGCCGGTTCCAGCTGATTTCGGCTGATGAGGTGATTATCGGCCACACCAACGAGCACGAATTTCGCGGATTTATGCAGAATCCGCGCAATGAGGCGCTGCTGTCCCGGATGTTTGTCGTGCCCGTGCCGTACAATCTGAACGTTCAGGATGAGGTGCGGATTTACGAGAAACTGCTGGCCCCTTACCGGGTGCCGTCTATTCACGCGGGCCCGGGCGCCATGCAGGCTGCCGCCCAGGTCGCGGTGCTGTCGCGCTTGAAGGACCTGCCCAGGCCGGGACGGGACCGGCTGAGCAAGATGCTGCTCTACCAGGATCCGACTGGGGATTCCGAGGCGCAAGCGATTCGGGATGAGGGTCGGGCCTTGGGAGAGGGCATGACGGGGCTGGACCCGCGCTACGTCATCAACCGGCTGGCCGCCTTGTGGTCCGACCCGGAGCGGGAGTGCATTGACGCGCTGGACGTATTTGAGGCCCTGCGCTCAGGCATTGAGCGCTCCCCTTTTGGGGAGCGTGCCCAGCGCGCCGACCTGGCTGACTGGATCCAAACAGCAAAAGGCCTCTACGACCGCGATCTCGAGAAGGCTGTGCTGGCAGCCTTTGCCGATGACTGGGGAGAAGAGGTGGACCGCCTGTATCACAACTATCTAGACCATGTGGTCCGCTCGACCTCGCACAAGCCAGCGGATGACAGTCTGCTCCGGTCCGTGGAAGAGCGCCTGGGGATTTCCGCGCTGCAGGCGGCGTCCTTCCGCACGGAAATTTACTCCCGCATTGAGTCGGCCCGTGCCCGCCACGAGGTGCTCTCGGCGCGGGACTACCCCAAGCTGCAGCAGGCTCTGGAAGACAAGCTATTCGATGACCTGCGCGATGTGGTCAAAATCACCACGCAGTCTTTGAGTCCTGACCCGAAGACCCTGGACCGCGTCGAGCAGGCGGCGGAGGTGCTGGTGGCCTCCGGGCAATTCTGCCCGCGCTGCGCGGCTAAGGCCATCCACCATGTGGGAGGTCTGCTGAACCGGTGAACAATAGCAGCTACAGCATCGGCTGGGGGGAGTCCTTCCAGTTTCACTCCGTCTATGCGGACCAGTGGAGGCATGATCAGAAAGTCCGGGAGGCGGTCAAAGCCAACCTCGCCGACTTGGTGTCCGAGGAGCATATCGCGGTCTCAGACGGCCGGCGGATCATCAATGTCCCCCTGCCTCTGCTAAAGGAATTCCGCATCAGCTTTGACCGCCAGCAAGCGCAGAGTGTGGGACAGGCGGTGGCTGGGGGGGAAGGGGAAGGGACAGCAGGCGGCTCAGCCCCTGGCGCCGGAGTTTTGGGCGGATCGGAGCCAGGTCTGGACGTGGAAGATGCCGCCATCACCCTGGAGGAGGCCGCCGACATCGTATTTGAGCGTCTCGGACTGCCGGACCTCGACCCGCAGAAGCATTCGGCCGGCAATGGCTATGAGGACCGCCCGGAGTCATGGGCGCCGCATGGTCTCAAAAGCCGCTGGGTCCGGCGCCCCACGGTCAGGGAGAGCCTGAAACGCCAGGCCTTGGCGCCGGGCCGCCAGGGCCCCGCGCTGGCCGCCGGGGACTTCCGCTACTGGCGCTATGACCTGAAGCCGCAGGAAGAGGGCGGGGCGGTGGTGCTGGCCATGATGGACACCTCGGGGTCGATGGGCACGTTCGAAAAGTACCTGGCCAAAAGTTTCTTTTTCTGGACGGTGGAATTTTTGCGGAGAAACTATCCCCGAGTGGAGATCGTGTTTTTAGCCCACGATGTGCGGGCCAGGGAAGTGGATGAAGAGAGCTTCTTCCGGCGCGGGTCGTCGGGGGGCACGGTCTCGTCCTCGGTCTACCGTCTGGCGCTCGATATCCTGGGGGAGCGCTATCCCCAGGACCGATTCAACCGCTATGCGTTTCACTTCACGGACGGGGGCAACCTGACCTCGGACAATGCGCTGGCCGTGGAAATTGGGACGGTGCTGGCGCATGAGACCAATCTGTTTGGCTATGGGGAGATTCATGATACCGACCGCAACCCCTCGCCTCTGTACCAGGCGTTCCGGGAATCGGAAGGGACTGGGGTCACCCTGCTCCGCCGCAAAGAAGACATCTTCCGCGCTCTTGAATATTACTTCACTGCGAAAGGAAACGGACATGATCACTCCCAACACGCTTAGTGAGCTGGTGGAAACCGTGTGGCCTGCGGCCGAACTCGCCGGGCTCAACTGTGGGCATGTGCATTTTGAGCTGGTGGACGGGGAGGACATCCAGGCCCTGGCTTCGTACCAGGGTCTGCCTATCCGCTACGCGCACTGGAGTTTTGGGAAAACTTTCGGACGGCTGAAAACCGCCTATGACTACCGCCTGTCGCGGATCTACGAACTGGTGATCAACAGCCGCCCCGCTTTTGCCTTTATTGACCGCCGCAGCAGCCCGGCGCAGGCCATGCTGATCGTGGCTCACGTGCTGGCGCACGTCGACTTTTTTTCCCATTCCCGGCTGTTTGCCGACACCGACCGCAGCATCTTGCAGACCACGGCCCGGCACGCAAGAAAACTGGCCGAGTTCCGGGCGGAATTTGGGGCGGAGGCCGTGGAAAGTTTGATCGACGCCGCCCTGGTGCTCGCGGATTTTCCCGGGGAGACGGACAGCGGCTGGGGTGAGCCGGGCGCCGACCCCGGCGACCTCCTCGGCTTTGTGGCGCGCTACAGCCAGGGGATTCTCCCCTGGGAGCGCGAGGTCCTGCTCATGCTGCGCGCGGAGTCCCGCTATTTCTGGCCGCAGCAGGTCTCGAAGATAGGGAACGAAGGGTATGCCACATTCTGGCATACCAGGCTGATGCGGCAGCTGGCCTGCGGCGCGGACAAGTTCTGGGAAATCGCTGCGGTCAACGCCAGCCTTCTGGAAGTGCGGCCTCCGCAGCTGAATCCATACGCGCTGGGGAGCCAGCTTTACCAGGCGATTTACCGCCAGCAGGGGCTGTCCGGGGTGTTTGCGGCCAGAAATTTTCTGGATGATGCGGGTCTGGTCCGCACGGCCCTGGACCAGGATGTGGCAGAGCTCTGCCAGCTGGGGGTGTACCGGGAAAAAGATGTGCAGGAAAGTGCGGCGAGGGCGGATCTGGCTCAGGTGCGGGCCCAGCTCATTCAGGATGTGGATCATGGAGGCCTGCCCTATATGCAGGTGATGGCTCAAGATACGCTGGACACCGGAATTCTGGCCATGCAGCACCAGTATGATGGGCGGGAACTGGACTTTTACCAGCTGCCCTTTGCCCTGGCGCTGGTGGCTCAGAGACTTTGGGGAGGCCCCGTCCACATTCATACAACCCGCAAAGGCGCTCCCCGCGTTGCCGGGCATGACGGGCAGCAGTGGACCGACGAAGCCAGCTGACACGGCTGCTGCTCAGGGATGCATAGGCACCAGGTACGGCAAGATTACGGCCGCGGCGATAATCGCAATAAACCACCATAAAAAAGTGCCGCCAGCCGGGCGCCGCTTCGCCGGGGCCGGGCGCCGGCTCTTTTTACGCGGGCGGAAGGGCACGACCTTCGCTGTTTTCTTGGGCGGCGCAGGTTTAGGAACCTCAAACCCGCACTGTGGACAACTATCCCCGCCGGGACTGATAATGCTGCCGCAATGCTCGCACGTCATGGTGCTCCATCCCTCTCTCCACGGGTTACCTGCGTTTATCAGGGTAAAAGCGCCTGGAGCGCCTTTACCCTTATTTTATCGCAAAAATGCCCTCGCCGGGAGGCCAATTACCCCGGCGGCCTCTGCGCGTCCTGCACCGGGCGCCAGCGCCCGCGCTGCAGCAGCCAGCCCCGGGCATTAAGGAAATATACCAGGCCCAGGTGCGTTTTGGCGTCCGCGGCGCGGCCTTCAATCAGCAAGTTGGGCACCTCGCTGACCGGTATGATTTTGACGTCGATCTCTTCCGTTGGGTCCCAGTGGGTGGGGCCAGGCTGCGGGTTGACCGTGTAGTACAGATGCACTTTGTGGCGCGACAGCCCGACTGAAGGGTAGAACCGCGACAGCAGCCGCATGTCCCCCGCCTGGTATCCCGTTTCTTCCTGCAATTCCCGCCGCGCGCCCTGAACCGGGTCTTCTCCCCGGCGCAGCCGGCCTGCCGGCAGTTCCAAAATTTTCCTGCCAAGAGCGGGGCGGAACTGCTCGACCAAAATCACGCCCTCCGGGATCTCCGCAATTACCGCACACACATCGGGCAGGATCAGGTACTCATGAATATAATGGGTGCCCCGCACCGTGACAGGGACACGCCGGATACGATTCCTTAGCAATGGACGACTCCCTCTACCTTGTATTACTTTGTATTATAGCAATAGTCGCTAGGGAAAGGGAAAAGAGCCGTGGACGAACATGGACGGAAAGAAGACTTATTAAAGGCGGCGCAGACGATATTCGGCCGCTACGGATATCACCAGGCCACCATCCGCGCGATTGCGGACCAGGCCCAGTGCGCCACCGGCACTTTTTATCTGTATTTTGCGAGTAAAGAGGACTGTTTTCTGGCGCTGGTGGAGCAGCTGTACACGCACGTGATGGAATATATTATGAAGGCCCGGGCGGGGGTGGATAATCCGGCCGAGAAACTGAAAAGATCGTTGGGGGCGGCCGTGGAAGTGTTCCGCCGGGACTACGAATTGGCGCAGGTGGTGCTGGTGCGGGGCGCAGGCGCGGACCCTTTATTTGAGGACAGGATGTGGCGGGTGCGGGAGGCATTCAGCGCCTTCATCGTCAATGACCTGGTGGACTGCGGGCTGGACCGGACGCAGGCCGTGATCGGGTCTCACGGCTGGGTCGGAGCGCTGGCGGAAATAGTGGGCGTGTGGGTCCGCCAGGACCAGGACTTGGACCTGGCGCAAGCCGCCCTCGAAATTGAACGGATATTTTGGACGGCATGGGGATTGGATGATTCTCTTCCCTGCCCCTAGGCGCTAAAATATCAGGGAAAGAATGGTGGAGAGCGTTTTCTCTCCCGCAGACACCTCGGCGGGCGAACTATGATGCGAGGGGCGATGGCAGTGGCTATTGAAGTGTTGGCGGTGGGGACATACGAGGATCACTGGACTGTGGAGATGCGGGTGTTCGAGGGTGTGTACCGGAAGGAGCGCTATGTGGCCCGGGTGGTCGATGTGCCCAAGGCGCCCGCAGGGCTTTCCGCCGATGAGCAGCAGGCGCGGATGAAGGATTTTGTGCTGGACCAGGTGCAAAGGCATATGCGCCGAGGGTCTCTTCCCCCAACCGGAATGCAGATCGACGGTCAGCAAGCATGGCTATTCGAACCCGACCCCGTGAATTCCTGACATTTTTTTGACAGAAGATTACGAGTATGGATGAGGCCGCAGACGATCCGGTGCCAGATCAGATCGTCCGGCTTACAATTTATTTGTCGGGGTCAATTTTTTTAAGCTTGCAAATCTTTTTGGTCCAGCAACAAAACATAAAGGAGGCCAATCACCATGTCCGATGTGGAATTTAAAGAAGGCCTGGAAGACGTCGTAGCCGGCACCTCGGAAATCTGCTTCATCGATGGCAAGGAAGGGCGCCTGGTCTACCAGGGCTACAGTGTGGAAGACCTGGCGGAGCAGACCAGCTTTGAAGAGGTCGTGTATCTGCTCTGGGAGGGGCACCTGCCCAACCGCACGCAGCTGGGTGAGTTCACCAAGACGCTGGGGGCCATGCGGCCTTTGGCCAAGCCCGTCTCAGATTTGCTGATGTCGCTGCCCGACAGCACCAATCCCATGGATGCGTTGCGCACCGCCGTCAGCTTGGCGGGAATTTATGACCCGGACTCCCATGACAACTCCTATGAAGCCAGCTACCGGAAAGCCATGAGGCTGGTCGCCCAGGTGCCGACGATGGTCGCGGCGTTCGAACGCCACCATCAAGGACAGGTTCCGGTTGCGCCCGATGCGAATCTGTCTCTTGCTGAAAACTTCTTGTATATGCTCAAAGGGGAGCGTCCACCCGAGCTGGATGCCCATATTTTCAACACGGCTTTAGTGCTCCACGCGGACCACGAGCTCAACGCCTCGACCTTTGCGGCGCGTGTGACAGCCGCGACCCTGACTGACCTGTACTCAGCCGTCACGTCAGCTATCGGAACCCTGAAAGGGCCCCTGCACGGAGGCGCCAATGAACAGGTGATGCTGATGGTGGATAAGATTGGCACGGTGGAGAACGTGGACCCATGGCTCGACCACGCCTTGGCCAACCATGAAAAGATTATGGGATTCGGGCACCGTGTGTACAAGACCGAGGACCCGCGCGCCAAGATATTGCGGCGCCTGTCGCACGATTTGGGAGAGAAAGCCCAGAACCTCCACTATTACGACGTGCTGGAAGCCGTACGCCAGCACATTCAGGCGAAGAAATCCCTTTATCCCAATGTCGATTTCTATTCGGGGTCGGTTTACGCCCTGATGGGCATCGAAAGCGAGCTCTTCACCCCGGTGTTCGCCGTCAGCCGGATTGCCGGGTGGACCGCGCATATACTCGAACAGTACCGGCATAACCGCATTATCCGTCCCCGGGCGGACTACACCGGCCCCAGCCACCAGACATTTGTACCTTTGGCGGACCGCTAAGAACGGCCCGATCGGTTCGTGCGGCCCCGGCGCCCCTAACTCATGTTAGGGGCTTTTTTCTTGGTCCCGCCCGCATGACCCCCCGAACGCCTTGGTTAAAGGGATACATTTCCGGGAAAGTGGCTAGACTTTGCGAGGGATACCCGAAAAATTGCGAACATGGGCTTTCCAGGCTGGCCTTGCAGTATACTCATAGCAGATTGGATGCACTGCGATAGGAGGGAAAATGATGGAGGAATTAGACGTCCTGGCCGTATGCTCTATGGCGGCACCGGAGCGGGAGGCTACCATGGGTAAAGTTTTTGAGCAGGTGATGGCCATGCCCGAACATGAACAAATTGCCGTTTTTAAGGACCTGATCGGTAAAATGGCGGAAAAGGCGACAGACAGCCAGTATCTCAATCTGTGCTCGACGAATCTTAAACTGGCTGCGAACCTGCCTGATACGGCCCTTAAACCCTTTTTGGCAATGCGCATGAAATCGGCCGCAGAGCTGCCCAAGAATCTGGCCGAGCGGGACATGAAGCTGCTGCAGGAGGCTCTTAGTCACAGCGACCCAGCTGTGCGCAACAAGATTGCGGGCAATATGTAGCCTACATAGCAGGGAAAAAGACGGCAGCCGCAGCTGCCGTCTTTTTCTTCCCATCTTCGACTGCCACTGGCTCCGAACCGTCCCCGCGGGTTTGGCCGCTGGGCACTTGCCGCCCGTGAATTCTTCCGGCAAGTGGGGAGCACCGCCGGTGGAGAATCCCAGTTTGCTATACTCGCTGTAAAAGTTTAAGAGGGAGCAAAAGGAGTGGAGCCTCGATGCAAGCATTGCTGATTGCCCAACCGGGCCCCCGGAGCGGGGAAGTGATAGTGAAAGTGGCTGCGGCAGGCATTAATGTGAGCGACACGAAAAATGCGCAGGGACATTTTCCCCAGACGATTTTCCCCTGCATTCCGGGCCGGGACTTTCCGGGCATATTGGAAGAACGCCCCGGTTTATGGCGTGCGCGGCGGGTATTCGGGTCAGGAGCCCCGTTAGGGTTTGTCCGTCCGGGATCCCATGCCCAGTATCTTGCTGTTCCGGAAGAAGCTCTGGTGCTGTCTCCAGATGGTCTGAGCGGCGACAGGCTGGCGGCGATGGGCGTTCCCTATACCACGGCCTGGCGGGTACTGATGGGCCGGGCCCGCCTGGAGCCCGGCGAGACGGTGGTGATTGCCGGAGTCACGGGGGCCGTGGGTCTGGCGGCGCTTTCTCTGGCACGGGCCCAACGCGCCCGGGTGATTGGGGTAGGGCGGAGGCTCTCAGGGCTCTTCCCCTGGATGCTTTTGTGGACACCACCCGCCAGGAATTGCCAGGAGCAGTCATGGAGGTGACGCGGGGGCGGGGCGCCGATGTGGTGTTTGATGCGGTGGGCGGGGAGTCATTCGCGTCTCACGCCGCGTGTTTGGGGAAAAACGGCAGGATGATAGTGCTGGCTTCCGGCTCCCGGATGGTTTCCTTTGACCTGGTCGATTTCTATCACAGCCAGGCGCAGCTCACCGGGGTGGATTCTTTGCAGTTCGGTTTGGCCGAGAGCCAGCGGATTCTCTTGCGTGTCACCGGAGAACTCCGTCCCGGCGGGCTGCTCCAGCCGGAGCTGGCCGTGGTTGACCTGAGCGGCGCCAGGGAATTATACCGCCGCATCAGTCAGGGCCAGGAACACCAAAGGGGGGTCATTCGCCCATGGGGCTGACGCAAGACGGGTCCAGATGTCAAGTTCAGGGGAGGATGCCGTGAGGTACCGAGTGGTTGTCATCGTGGCGATATGCTACATGGTGGGTCTGGCGGGGACGATGACGGAATTTTCCATTCCCCCGCTGACCCCGATTTTTCAGCGCCACCTGCATATACTGGCGCCGTCCGCCGGACTTTTGATGTCTCTTTTCGCGCTGGCTACTATTATTACAGCCTTGCCAGCAGGTTCGCTGACTCACCGCTTTGGGGCCAAGGTCACGGGAATGGCGGGCCTTGGACTGTCCGCCGCGGGGGCCTTGGCCCTCATGGTGGGTTACGGGCAGGCTGACTTCGGGGCGGTGCTGGCGGCCCGGTTTGTTTCGGGAATGGGTTTCGGGCTGATTTCTGTGGCTGCCCCCGCTGCGATTTCCCAGCAGGTGCC
>DAHWJO010000073.1:0-16487 GCA_027344105.1 Sulfobacillus sp. | reverse complement strand
GGAAAAAGCAGGAGGGAGATTTGGCGCAGCTTGCCAGAACCCAAGTGGCTCTGCTCGAAGCCGCGGTGCGCCTGGCTAAGCCGGGCGGGGTGGTGGTGTACAGCACCTGCTCGGTGGAGCCGGAAGAGACGACCCTGGTGGTGGACCGCGTCTGCAAGAACCATCCTGAAATTGAGCGCGAGAGCGTTCAGGACTATCTGCCGGACCTGGCCTTTCAGGATTTCGTGGTCAATGGGGCACTGATGCTGGCCCCGGGAGACTTGGGAATGGACGGATTTTTTATTGCTCGTTTACGGACGTGAGATGGGAGACCAAATGGTAAAACACAAGCAAGAGCCCGATGTCCTGTCGTCATCGCCAGCAGAGCTCGAGGCCCTCATGGCGCCTTGGGGCGTGCCGGCGTACCGGGCGCGCCAGCTTTTTGAAGGGCTGTGGCGCCGCCCTATTCGGGACTACGGTGATTTAACGGTATGGCCCAAAGCCCTGCGCCTGTCGGTGGAGGACAAATACCCGCTGCACAGGGTCGCCGCGAGCCGGGTGCAAACAGGCCAGGACGGCACCCTCAAACTTTTGGTGAAGCTCTTTGACGGCCAGCAGGTGGAAACCGTGGTGCTGCCCCATGACTACGGCTATAGTGTCTGTGTGTCCAGCCAGGTAGGGTGCAATATGGGCTGCACGTTCTGCGCGTCGGGGCTGCTCAAGCGGTCGCGCAACCTGACTGCTGGGGAGATTCTGGACCAGGTGCGCCTGGCCAATGATTTAATCCAGGAGCGCGGCCACGTCATCAGCCGGGTGGACTTGATGGGAATTGGCGAGCCCATGGACAACTATGAGAACGTGGTCAAGTTCATGCGTCTGGCCCATGAGCCCTTGGGGCTCAACCTCAGCTACCGGCACTTCACCCTCTCCACCAGCGGCCTGGTGCCGGAGATTTACCAACTGGCCGAGGAGGGGATTCCGGTCACCCTGGCGGTCTCTTTGCATGCAACCACGGATGATCTCAGAAAATCTCTCATGCCCATTGACAAGGCCTATCCCATTGCCACGCTGATTGCGGCTTGCCGGGTCTATGGGGAAAAGACAGGGCGGCGGGTGTCTTTCGAGTACGCCCTTTTGGCAGGAGTCAACGACACAGATGACCAGGCCATGCAGCTGGTGAGGCTGCTGTCGGGATTTTCCTGCCACGTCAATCTGATTCCCTGGAATCCTGTGCCCGAGCACCCTTTCACTCCCTCTTCAAAAAATCGTGTCGAACAATTCCAGCGGATCGTGCAGGAACATGGGATTTCCTGTACGATACGAAAAGAACTGGGTCAAGAGATCGACGCAGCATGTGGCCAGTTGAGGCGGCGTGAGGAGGAGGCCCTGTCACCGTGAAAACTTATGGCCGTTCCGACCAGGGGCTGGTGCGGAATGAAAATCAGGATGACTTTTTAATCCGGCCGGTCGAGAGCGGCGGCTATCTGCTGGCCGTGGCCGATGGCATTGGCGGCGGCCCAGCTGGGCGCCGGGCAAGCCACCTGGCTCTGGCCACCATTGACAACGCGGTGGGCACGCAGGTCCGGGACGTTTCGCGTCTCGCCTCCGCCCTGTCGCTCGCCAACCGCACAATATTTGAGATGGGGCAGAAAGACCCCGAACTGGAGGGGATGGGGACCACCCTCACGGCCGCCGTGCTCTATCCCGACCGTCTGCTCTTGGCCCATGTGGGGGATTCGCGGGCCTACCGCATCGCCGCGGAGCGGATTATCCGCCTCACGATGGACCATTCCGTCGCGGGAGAAATGGAACGGGCCGGCACCATCACTGCGCAGGAGGCTTCCGAACATCCCAAGCGCCACGTGCTGACGCGCGCTCTCGGCCCATTCGACAAGGTGCGTGTGGACGTCGCTGACATGCCCTGGACTCCGGAAGACCGCCTGCTGCTCTGCACCGACGGCTTGACGTCGGTCGCCCCTGATGAAGAAATTTTGAGGACATTTATGCATTATCACGGCCCGGAGCTGATCGACCGCCTGATAGGGGCGGCACTGACGGGCGGGGGACCCGACAATGTGACGGTGGTCGTGGCCGAAGAGATTGCGGGTCCGGGTGAATCCCATGGTGGGTAAAATTTTCGGGAGCCGTTATGAGGTGCTGGAGCGCATTGGCAATGGCGGGATGTCTTTGGTCTACCGGGCCCGCGACATCACCCTGAACCGGCTGGTGGCGGTGAAAATACTCAAGCACCAGTGGGCAGAGGATGATGAGGTGGTTCACCGCTTCGACCAGGAGGCCCGGGCTGCGGCGTCTTTGGTCAACCGCCATATTGTGCAGATTTACGATGTGGGCCGGGAAGACCCGGACATCCACTATATGGTCATGGAACTGGTGGCGGGCGAGACACTGCGCAGCAAGCTGGACCGGGAGCCGGTGCTGTCCATTGCGGAGGCGCTGGATATTGCCGACCAGGTAGCCCAGGGACTTGAGTCGGCGCACGCCCAAAAAGTGGTGCACCGTGACATCAAGCCGCAAAATATTCTGATCGCGGAGGACGGCACGGTGAAGGTGACGGACTTTGGCATTGCCTACGCCGCGACGTCGGGAACCCTGGTCAATACCGGCTCTCTGCTGGGCACGGTGCAGTATCTGAGCCCGGAGCAGGCCAGAGGCAAAATTGTCGGGCCGCAGTCCGATCTGTACTCCCTGGGCATTGTGCTCTTTGAGATGCTGACGGGGAAATTGCCGTTTGAGGCAGACAGTCCCATCGGGGTAGCCATCAAGCACCTGCAGGATGAAGCCCCTGAAGTGACCACCTTGCGTCCGGATATTCCGGCGCCCGTCGCCAAAATTGTCCGCCGGGCGCTGTCGAAAGACCCAGCGGAGCGCTATCAGACCGCACAGGCCATGCGTCAGGACATCCAGCGCGCTTTGGATCCGGAGGCTCCCGCCATGCTCCCCCCTCCCGCCGCCCCGGAAGCGCCGAAGTCCCCGGCCCGGAAGAAACGGCGCTGGCTGCCGTGGGCTATTGCGGCCGCCATCCTAGTGCTGGTGGCGGGAGCCGGGATCGCAGCCTTTGACCACTGGATCTACACCCCGGTGGTGACGCTGCCCAATGTCAAGGGCCAGTCACTGACCAGCGCCAAAACTAAATTGGGCCGGCTGGGGCTCACAGTCAGCGTGACCGGCAAGGCCCCGTCGTCCGATCTGCCCCGGAACTATGTGCTCAATGAGATCCCGGCGGCTGGCACCCAGATCAAGGCTGGCCAGGCAGTCGAGGTGGTGGTGTCGACAGGGCCCCAGCAAGTCTCCGTTCCCCGACCTGCAGGGCCAGGACGTTGTTCAAGCGGTGCAGGACCTGAAAACGGAAAACTTGAAAGCCGCCATCCGCTACGTCAAGAACACCAGCCCGAAAGGGCAGGTGGTGCGGCAGAACCCGCAGGCCAACGCCAACCTCGCGGAGGGCCGGTCTGTGACCCTGTGGGTGTCCGACGGGCCGCCTGCGACGGTGGAGACCATGCCCGATTTGGAAGGCCTGTCGGTGGCGCAGGCGGCAAGCCTGCTCATTGCCATGAATGTCAGCGTCGGCACCCCCACGCCCACCTACAGCACCGAGCCGGTCAACACGATTATTGACCAGAGCCCGGAGCCTTATGCGAGCCTGTCGAGCACATCCCAGGTGGGTGTGATGGTCTCCCAGGGGCCGAGCCCCCAGAGCGCGCACCTGCCAAAGAATGTCAGCATAGCGTCCTGGCAGATCCCCAACAGCGCTGCCCCGAAGTCCGTGCTTAAAATGGTGGTGACCGACAGCGCCGGAAACGAAGAGGTGTTCTACCAGCAGGTCAACCCCGGAGAGCAGGTTGAGAATCCGGTCACCTGGTACGGCAGCCAGGGCCAGCTGACCGTGTTTCTGAATGGCCAGGCGCAAGCGCCGCAGGCGCTTGTCGCCAACGGGACCCCGGCAACCCCGCCTTCAGGCACCACCCCACCCTCCTGAGGAGGCATCATAAGGAGGCGATTTGCGAGTTGGAAGGATTAGTGGTGTTGCTTGAGGCCAACCGGCCGACGGTGGAAACTCTAGACGGCGTGCGCTACCTGTGCTATCTGCGCGGCAAGATCAAGCGGGACCACGGGCGCATCCTGGTGGGAGACCATGTGGAAATTTCGCCGACTGACCCCGGGGAGGCCATTGTCACCGCCGTTTTGCCCCGCCGCAGCGCGTTGGTGCGGCCACCGATTGCCAATGTCAGCGGGATGTTTGTGGTGTTCAGCCTGAATCATCCCAAGGGCAGCTTGGAGCTTCTGGACAAGCGTCTGGTTCTAGCCCAGATCATGGGTGTGGAAGCCGAGATTGTGATTACCAAAACGGATCTGGCTGAAGACAACGCGTCGCAAGATCGCGTCATCGCCCTTTACCGGCAGATTGGCTACCGGGTGTGGCCGGTGAGTGTGGTGACGGAGCATGGCGTGACGGAACTGGTGGAGGCTCCCAGGGAGGGAGTCTGGGTGCTGGTGGGAGAGAGCGGGGCGGGCAAATCGTCCCTGGCCAAGGCCATCTTGCCGCATGAAGCGATTGCCGTGCAGGAATTGAGCCGGATTGGGCGGGGACAGCAGACAACCAGGTGGGTGCGCCTTTTGAGGACGCGCCAATTCTGGCTGGCCGATACTCCGGGGTATACAGCTCTGGAAACCACCGTCAAGGACACAGCGGTGATCCGGCAGGCGTTTTGGGAATGGGAAGGGGCCGGCTGCCGCTTTGCCAGCTGCTGCCACCTCGATGAGCCGGACTGCGCTGTGCGGGCCGGGCTGGCTGCGGGCCGCTTTGACCAAGGGCGCTATGACCACTATAAAATCATGCTCGAGCAGTGGCAAAAATCCTATTGAAGGCAGCATCCTTTCTCTTTTGGAGAAACTTACCATGGGCGGGACGGGCCTGATCAGCCGCTTGGCCATGACTGAGAGACAGGCCTCGGCGCATAGGATAGCACGGGGCCAACAAAGCGGCTGGACCCGCAATCCCCTGCCACCTGATGAGCCATGCACCATTCCCGCCAGATTCCGTAGCATAGGGAGTGGACCGGTAAAAGGGGGTGAGGGTATGGGGCGGTTTCGTCATTACGGCTTTGGCCCCCGGCAAGTGCTCAAGCGCCGTCTGGGCGGAGCAGGTCTGGTGGCGGCAGGAGGCATCCTCATCGTGAAAATACTGCCGCTGTGGATATGGCCGCTGGCGGTAGGCCTCTGGCTGGTGTGGGCGGCGCTCGGCCCGGTTATTTTAGGACTGGCGCTGCTGTGGCTGGGGTGGAGAGTGTTGACACGGTGGTAATTACAGGACCAGGCGCCATGGACAGTGGAAAAAAGGAGAGGGTGGGGAAGCATGCAAGTGCAGGTGGTCAAGGTGCCGAGAATCGTGGGCAAGATTTTGCAGGTCGTATTGGGATTTTGGGCTAAAGAGAAAAAATAACCAAGAGGTGATTGTGACGGACTATCGCAGAAAGGCGACGGCAGCCCACGGCACTTTGCGCATCATTGCCGCGGACATGGCTGGGACGGCGCTGGAAATACAGCGCGCGCACCAGGCTGCTCCGGTAGCTGCCGCCGCCATGGGGCGGCTGGCAGCCGCAGCCGCAATTTTGGCATCGGACTTTAAGAACCCGGCCCTGATGATTGTGGAAGTGGAGGGGGACGGCCCTTTGGGACGCGTGGTGGCGGAAGTGCGCAGCGGGGGGAAGGTCCGGGCCCGTGCCGACCACCCGCAGATCGCCCTGCCCCTGCGCCCGGACGGGAAACTTGCGGTGGGACAAGCTGTGGGCTCGCAAGGCGTGTTCAAGGTCACCCGCGAAGACCCCGGCGGGGCGCTGTACCAGGGACAGGTGGCGCTGGTCAGCGGGGAGATCGGAGTGGATTTCGCACAGTACTATACCTTGTCGGAGCAGATTCCGAGCGCTGTGGCAGTGGGGGTGCTGGTGGGGACCGGGGGGGAAGTGGCCGCGGCCGGAGGCCTCGTGATCCAAGCCCTGCCGGGAAGCCAGGAGTATATCGAGCCAGTGATTGAGCGCCTGGGGCGGCTTGAGCGCATCAGCCACCGCCTGGCTGGGGGGGAGAGCATTGAGCAGCTTGCGGAAGACGTCATAGGCGGCCCGCTGGGCTGGTTTGACAAGGAGCCTATTTATTACGGCTGTGAATGCAGTCAAACCCGGAGCTTGGAAATACTATCCAGTTTGCCCCGGGCTGAACTTGAAGCGTTAATTGAAGATGAAGGAGCAGAGGTTGTCTGCCATTATTGCCACAGCGCCTACCGATTCTCCCTGAAACAACTGGAACAACTGTTAATCCAGGCCGCCGATTAAATTGCGCGATCGACGCGGCCCGACCGCATGCAGCGGGTGCAAACATAGATATGCTTGACCTTGCCGTCGACGCGTGCGCGAACCCGTTGAATATTGGGCTTCCATACGCGCCGGGTCTTGTGGTGGGAATGGCTGACATTATTCCCATGCACGGTATGCTTTCCGCAGACCTCACAGCGAAACGCCATATTGTGGAACCTCCTCGATGCCATGACATTCGTTGCTATGGTAACATAGGGAGAAATGAACTGCAAGGAGGATGGGTCATGGAGATACGCACGGAATACGGCACCCTGGCGGTGCATGATGATGTTCTCGCCGCGATTGTCCAGTCTGTGGTGTTAGGGGTGCCCGGCGTGGTGGATGTGGGGGTCTTCCGGCTCGGCGAGGGGCTTGGAGACATTATGAAAAAAGATCCGGCTGTGCGCGGCATTATGCTTGAGGATACGGATGCGGGCCTGGTGGTGGACGTGGCTGTCATTGTCGCCTACGGCCAGCGCATTCCGGCTCTGGGCCGGGAAATTGTGCAAAAATGCAGTGACGCGCTCGCCGAGGCTGTCGCCATGCGCCCATCCCGAATTGTGGTCGAAGTGCAAGGGGTCGAGCAGGTCCAAGATGGCGGGAAAGCCATCCAGTGAGCGCCAAGGGGGCGGATTCCCGCGCAAGCTGGGCGGCCAGCGACCTGGTGACGAAATGGCCCGGGGTCGGGCCCAGCCGGGCCCGGGAGCTGGAAAATCTGGGGGTCCGCACCTTTGAGGACCTGCTGGGTCTGTGGCCGCACCGACACCTGGACCGCAGCGTAATCACCCCCGTGGAAATGCTTCGGGACCAGGAGCCGGCCACGGTCAGAGCCATCATTCGCCGGGTCCAGTACGACCGCTTCAAGCAGCTCCTGCGGGTGGAACTGGAGGACGGCGCCTGCCCCCTGGGAGCGGTGTTCTTTCACGCCGCCTGGCTGCAAAAGCAGTTTGTCCCGGGCCAGGAGGCATGGCTCAGCGGCAAGGCGGAACGCCGCGGCGGGAAATTTTTCATGACCCACCCCGACTTTCAGATCCTCAAGCCCACAGAGCAGCCTCTCCTCGGACTGGTTCCGGTCTATCCTCTGTCGGGGTCCTTGAAACAGTCTTTCATGCAGCGCCTCATGCAGGACATTGTGCCGCGATTTGCCCCCCAGGTCGGGGACCCGGTGCCGCTGGACGTGCAGCAGGAAGAAGGGCTGATGGTCCGGGCCCAGGCGGTGTTGTACCAGCATTTCCCCCCCAGCCAGGAGATGCTCGAAGCCTCCCGCAAGAGGCTGGTGTTCGATGAGTTTCTGCGGATTGCTCTGGCGGTCCTCATCATGCACCGGCTGGACCCCAAAATTCCGGGTCTGGCGCAAAATCCGGACGGGCCGGCGGCCAGGGCGTTCCTAGCGTCTTTGCCGTTTACCCTGACGCCGGGGCAGCGAAAGGCCTGGGGTGAAATCCGCCGGGATCTGAAAAGCGAGCGCCCGATGGCGCGCCTGCTGCAAGGAGACGTCGGCTCCGGCAAGACGGTGGTGGCCATCCTGGCCATGCTGGCGGCCGTGGATGCCGGGCACCAGGCCGCCTTCATGGCCCCCACGGAACTGCTGGCGGAACAGCAGTGGCAGGTGCTCAACCGCTTTCTGGGACCCCTCGATTTGAGCTGCCTTCTCCTGACGGGCCGGGACAGGCGGGCCGGGGATGCCCGGGAAGCCCTGCAGCAAGGGACAGTGCCGCTTGTGGTCGGCACGCAGGCGCTGATTGCCGAACGGGTGGGATTTTCCAAACTGGGTGTCGTCGTCGTCGATGAGCAACACCGATTTGGGGTGAAGCAGCGGGCCCGCCTGTCGCTCAAGGGAGTGTATCCGGACATGCTGGTGATGACAGCGACCCCCATCCCCCGCACCCTGGCGCTTACGGTGTACGGGGACCTCGAGGTGTCGGAAATTTCTGGGCTGCCCCCGGGCAGAAAGCCCGTGGAAACCGTTCACATCAGCCACAAAGAGCGCAAGACCGCCTACGCGGCGGTCATGGCGGCTGTGAAGCGCGGAGAGCAGGCTTACGTGGTCTGCCCCTTGGTGGGGGGAGACGACGGTGAGGAGGGGAGCGGCAGCGCCAAGGCGGCGATCGACTTGGCGCAGGGCATGGAGAAGCTGCCCGGCTGGCGGGTGGGGCTCTTGCATGGCAAGATGGCCTCCAAAGAAAAAACCGAGGCCATGGCCCGCTTCCGCGCCCGGGAGATCGACGTGATGGTCACCACCACGATTGTGGAGGTGGGAGTGGATGTGCCCAATGCGACGGTGATGGTGATCGAAGATGCCGACCGCTTTGGACTGGCCCAGCTGCACCAGCTGCGGGGCCGGGTGGGCCGGGGTGACGCACCCGGACAATGCTTTCTGATTGCGGATCCCAAAACGGAGCAGGCGCAGGACAGGCTGTCCGCGATGGTCAGGTATCATGAGGGAATCCATCTCGCCGAAGAGGATTTGCGCATCCGCGGACCTGGGGAAATTCTGGGTATGCGCCAGCACGGGGTGACCGGATTTCAGCTGGCGAACCCGATCAAGGATCTGGAGTGGCTGCAGCGGGCGCGGCAGGTGGCGCGGCGCCTTATCGAGAGCGACCCGCAGTTTTCCGCAAGCGGGCACCAGCCTCTGTGGCAGTGGGTCCGGGAAGCTTTGGACGATGCCATGCCTGCCCAGGTGCTCCATTAAACTTGTTGACAGACAGCGTCCGCATCCTTAAAATACAGGATGAAGCACACACGTTGCAAATGCTGTGACTGGGAATAGTATCAGCATCCTGACCTTTTCAGCGAGCCGGCGGTGGTGAAAGTTCGGCAAGGCAGATGCTTGAGAATGGGCCCATGAGCAACCAACCGAAACGCATCACAGTAGGCTTGGTCGGACTCTTCCCCCGTTATCCTGGAAGCCATATCGGACAATACCTGTATGGAATAAAAGAGACTGCACGCAGTCTAAATTAGGGTGGCACCACGAAGAAGCCTTCGTCCCTTGCTAGGGATGATAGGCTATTTTTTTATTTCCGAAAGGATGAACCAATTGATGGAGCGCATTGGGCACAACGCTATATGGGAAAGTCCGGAGTTGAGCCACCTTGCCGTGGTGAGGAACTTTGCCGTAGACCAGCTTACCCCCATTTCCGCGTTTCTCCGGCTCCGTCCCTTTGGGGCGCATTCTCTGCTGGAGAGTGTGGAAGGTGACGACAAAGTGGCGCGTTACTCATTTATCGGCATTGGGGAGTGGGCCAGGCTCCTCGAGGCGGACGGCCAGGCCATTTTGGTGAGCCCGAACGGCACCGAGGTGTCGGACGACCCGCTCGAGCTGATCCGGCGCCAAGAGGAGCGCCAGCGCATTCCGGTGCCGGATGAGGTGGAATGGCCCTTCGCCGGAGGGGCTATCGGGTACTTTGGCTACAACTGGATCCGGCGCCTGGAGAAGCTGCCCAGGCTTCACAGCAAGCGCGGACCGGACTGGGAGTGGGTCTGGCCCAAGGCGGTCGTGGCGTTTGACCACCGCAAGCAGCAGGTGGCTGTGATCGTGGAGTCTGTGCGGGACCAGTTGGAACAGGCGTTTACGCGCATGGAAATTCTGGTCGACGCCATGCGCCAGCCGGTGATGCTGGCCGAACCCCGGGTCAGGCGGCTCACGCCGGTCCAGTCGAATATGACGCGGCCGTTTTATGACCAGATGATTGAGCAGGCCAAGGAGCACATTGTGGCTGGGGACATTTTCCAGGTGGTCCTGTCCCAGATCCTGAGAACCCGGATTGCCGGTGATGCCTTCTCGCTCTACCGCAAGCTGCGCCACGTGAATCCGTCCCCGTATCTGTTTTACCTGGAGACGCCGCGAAGGATTCTGGCGGGGTCTTCTCCCGAAGCGCTGGTGCGGGTGACCGGCCGGACAGCCTTCAACCGGCCCATTGCCGGGACGAGGCGGCGGGGTGCCAGCAGTGCGGAGGATGACCGCTTGTGGGACGACCTGATTGCCGACCCCAAGGAGCGGGCGGAGCATGTCATGCTGGTGGACCTGTCGCGAAACGACCTCGGCCGGGTCTCGGAGTACGGCACCGTCAATGTCTCCCAGTTCATGGGCCGTGAGACATACTCGCACGTGATGCACATCGTTTCTGAGGTCCAGGGGCAGCTGCGGCCCGGCTACGACGCGCTTGACGCGCTGGCCGCCTGTTTTCCGGCCGGGACGCTGACAGGAGCGCCCAAGATCCGCGCCATGGAAATTATTGAGGCGCTGGAGCCGGATGGCCGGGGAGCTTATGGCGGGGTGGTGGGATATCTGTCGCACCGGGGCAACCTGGATGCGTGCATCACCATCCGCACTCTCGACGTGATCGGCGATGAGGTTTCTGTGCAGGCGGGAGGCGGCATTGTGGCCGATTCCGTGGCCGAGCGCGAGTTTGAGGAATCCATGAACAAGGCGGGCGCGGCCCTGTCTGTGCTCGACGCCGGCGAGGAGGAGTGGCTGTGATATTGGTCTTGGACAATTACGATTCCTTTACGTACAACCTGGTGCAATATCTCGGACTGCTGGGCGCTGACGTGCGGGTGGCGCGCAATGATGAGATCCGGGTCGAAGAGATTGAGGAGCTGGCGCCGGAGCGGATCGTGCTGTCACCGGGACCGGGACGGCCGGAGGACGCAGGAATCATGATTGACCTCATCCGTCATTTTGGCGCTGCGGTGCCGGTCCTGGGGGTGTGCCTCGGGCACCAGGGGATCGCCTATGCCTATGGGGGCCGGGTGGAGCCGGCGGTGCGCTTGATGCACGGCAAGGAAGACCGCATCTTTCATAACGGGCAAGGCATTTTCGAAGGTCTGCCGCAGGGATTTCCGGCGGGGCGCTACCATTCTCTGGCCGTGGCGGTGGGGGAGGCGCCCGATCTGGAGATTGCCGCCACGAGCGCCGACGGCACGGTGATGGCGGTCCGCCACCGGCAGTTTCCTGTGTTCGGGATCCAGTTTCACCCGGAATCCATTCTGACGCCAGCCGGCCTGGATATCCTTCAAAACTTTTTGCGGATACCATCTCCCCTGGCCCAGCCCACGACATTCCAAGGAGATCATGGCAATGGATAGAGCACTTGAATTGATTGGAGAAAGCCTCCTAGCCCTGAGTGAGGGGCGGCGGCTGGATGAGAACGACGCCTACGCGCTCATGGATGCCATCATGCAGGGGCAGGCCACTGCCGTGCAGGTCTCGGGCATTTTGATGGCGCTGGCCGTCCGCGGCGAGAGTGTGGATGAGCTGACCGGATTTGCGCGGGCCATGCGGCGCCATGCCCAGAGCGTGCCCATTGCCCACCGCCCCCTGCTCGACACCTGCGGGACCGGCGGAGACCGCTCTTTCAGCTTCAATTTCTCGACCGTCTCCGCGCTGGTGGCGGCGGGAGCCGGCGCCCACGTCGCCAAGCACGGCAACCGTTCGGCCACGTCCAAAAGCGGCAGCGCTGACCTGCTGGAAGCTCTAGGGGTCGAGATTTCCCAGACCCCTTCAGAAGTGGCGGCCTTGGTGGATGAAGTGGGATTTGGATTTTTGTTTGCACAGAAAGTCCACCTCTCGATGCGCTATGCGGCGCAGACCCGCAAGGAACTGGGAGTGCGGACCGTTTTCAACCTGCTGGGACCCCTGACCAACCCGGCCCATCCCGAGTACCAGCTGCTGGGGGTGTTTGCCGGGGAGTGGGTGCGCCCCATCACAGAAGTGCTGTCGCGTCTGGGGCTGAAGCGCGCCGTAGTGGTGCACGGGGCTGGCGGACTGGACGAAGTGTCTTTGGCGGGACCCACCCAGTACGGGGTGGCTGACGCCGAGTCTTTGCGCTTCGGCTCGTGGCTGCCCGAAGATTTCGGACTGCCCACCTATCCCAAGGAAGCCTTCCGCGGAGGAGACCCGGCTGCCAATGCCGTGATTTGCCGCCAAATTCTTGCGGGGGAGCCCAGTGCGTACCTGGATATGGTGTTAGCCAACGCCGGGGTCGCGCTGTACGCATCGGAAATGGCGGAGGATCCCCGAGAAGGCGTAGAGATGGCGCGGCGCTCAGTCCAAGACGGGAGAGCGGCCGCAGTGCTGGAGGCGCTGATCCGGCGCAGCCCGGTTGCAAAGGAGGCCGGAGATGTTTCTTGACCAGATTCTGGCATCCGTGCAAGACCGCGTGGGCAAGATTCAGGGGCAGAGCGGGTGGCTGTTTGACCGGGCCCTGGAACAGCCGCCGGCCGTCTCGCTGGCAGGCGCTCTGAGAACCCACCGGGGGATGCCCGTCGGCATTATCGCCGAGTGCAAGCAGAAGTCGCCGTCGAAAGGCTGGCTGACAGATGACTACCGGCCGGACGCGCAGGCGGCAGGCTACGCCGCGCGGGGGGCGCATGCAGTGTCCGTGCTGACCGAACCCGATTTTTTCGCGGGCAGCCTGGCCGATTTGCAGCGGGTGAAGGCTGCCGTGTCCCTTCCCGTGCTGCGCAAGGATTTTGTCATCGACCCTGTGCAGATTTTCGAAAGCCGGGCTTTCGGGGCCGATGCCGTGCTCGTGATTGTGCGCATCGTCGATGACAGCCAGCTGAAAGACCTCGCCCAGGCAGCAAGGGCCGCGGGCATCGGGATGCTTGTGGAAGTGCACCAGCCAGGGGAACTGGACCGTGCCCTGGCGCTATCTCCCGAGATTGTCGGCATCAACAACCGCGACCTGGACTCCTTTGACACCCGGCTCGAATTTTCGGAAAGGATGGCGCCCTTCATTCCCCCGTCTGTGGTCAAGATTAGCGAGAGCGGCATCCAGACGCGGCAGGACGTGGAGCGATTGCGCCGGGCGGGATATTCCGCGGTGCTGGTGGGAGAGCACCTGATGCGCGGCGGGAATTTGCTGGAGGAACTGGCCAGTGGCTGATGTCGAGGTCAAGATCTGCGGGGTCAGCACTCAGAGCATCGCCGAGCAGGCGGTGGCCCAGGGAGCGGATTACATTGGGCTGGTGCTTGCCGAAAGTCCGCGCCGCGTCACGCTGGCCCAGGCTGGGCAGATGACCCGCGCCCTTCCTGCCGTGCGGTTTGTGGCGGTGGTGAAGCTCATGGGCCAGGAAGACCTGCAAAGGCTGCTGGATAGGGCGGACGTCTGGGCGGTGCAGTACCACGGCGCGGCGGATTTTGACTGGATTGGCCTGGTGCGCGCCGCCGGGCGCCGAGCCATTGCCACCCGGGCCAGTGAAGCGGCCGACATTGTGCTGGCCGACGGCCCGGAGCCGGGCCAAGGCAAGCCCTGGCAGTGGCGCAGGCCCCATCTTTCCTGCCCGGTGTGGATTGCGGGCGGGCTCTCCCCGGAAAATGTCGGGCAGGTTGTGAGGACGCTCGCCCCTGACGGAGTGGATGTGTCGAGCGGGGTGGAAACCGGCGGGGTTAAAGATATTGCCAAGATCACTAAATTTATCAAGGAGGCCAAACAATGGCAGTCATGAACAATGTGCCGGACGGCCAGGGCCGCTTCGGGAGCTTTGGCGGGCGCTATGTGCCGGAGACGCTGATGCCGGTGCTGGATGAGCTCACCCTCGCGTATGACCAGGCGAAACAGGATGCGTCTTTTGCCGCTGAGCTGGCCGCGCTGCTCAAAGATTACGTGGGCAGGCCCACCCCTTTGCGCCGCGCCGACCGCTTGAGCGCCCGGGTGGGATTTGACGTCTACCTGAAACGCGAGGACCTGAACCATACCGGAGCCCACAAGATCAACAATACCATGGGGCAGATTTTGCTGGCCCGGCGCATGGGAAAGACCCGCATCATAGCGGAAACCGGCGCGGGCCAGCACGGGGTGGCCACGGCCACCGCCGCCGCCCTCTTCGGACTCTCCGCCCAGGTTTACATGGGGGAGGAGGACGTGAAGCGGCAGGCGCTCAATGTCTACCGCATGCAGCTCTTGGGGGCTGAGGTCATCCCTGTCCACTCCGGGTCGCGCACACTGAAAGATGCCACCAACGAAGCCATCCGCGACTGGGTGACCAATGTGCGCTCAACATTTTATGTCATTGGCTCGGTCGTCGGTCCCCATCCCTATCCCATGATGGTGCGCGACTTTCAGTCGGTGATTGGCAATGAGGCCCGCCGCCAGTTCCAGGACGTCACCGGAGGCCTGCCGACCCACATTGTTGCCCCCGTGGGGGGCGGTTCCAACTCGATGGGCATCTTTTATGCCTTCCGCAACGACCCCGTGGCATTGGTCGGGGTTGAGGCGGGAGGGGAAGGGGTCGAGACCGGGAAGCACGCGGCTACGATTACGGTGGGCATGAAGGGGATTCTGCACGGCAGTTTAAGCTACCTCCTGCAAGATGAGGACGGCCAGATCATCCCCGCCCACTCCATCTCGGCCGGGCTCGATTACCCCGGGGTTGGCCCCGAGCACGCGTATTTTCATGATACCAAGCGGGCGGAATACCACGCCATCACCGACACGGAAGCGCTGGCCGCATTTCATGAACTGTCGCTGCTGGAGGGGATTATCCCGGCGTTGGAAAGCGCCCATGCGGTGGCCTGGGTGGTCAAGGAACAAGAGAGGCTCCGCAGCCAGCACGCACGGGTGCTGATCAACTTGTCCGGGCGCGGCGACAAAGATGTCGACGCGGTCAGGGAATATGAGGAGGGGACCCATTGACCAACACCGACCTGACATTGCAAGACGTGTTTGCCCGCACCAAACAGCAGAACCGGGCGGCGCTGATTCCGTATGTGACTGCCGGCCACCCGCACCTGCAAGACCTCGGGGCTCTGGTGGCCGCTCTCAATGAGGGGGGCGCGGATATTGTGGAGATCGGCATTCCCTTCTCCGACCCGCTGGCAGATGGGCCGGTGCTGCAGAAAGCAGCGACAGATGCCCTGGCCGGCGGGACAAAAATCCGTGATATTCTGGCCGCCACCGAGAAGATCAGCCGCAACTCGGTCCCTGTGGTCTATCTCACGTACATTAATCCGGTTTACCATTTCGGCCTGAAGGAATTCATCCACGCGGCCGCACAAAGCGGGGTCAAGGGAATCATCATCCCCGATCTCCCCTGGCAGGAAAGCCAAGAGGTCTTCGCTTACACCCAGGAAGAGGGGATGTCCCTCATCCCGCTGGTGGCGCCCACCTCTACCGATGCCCACATTGCCTCGCTGCAGGCGGTGACAGGGTTTATCTACGGGGTCTCCCTCACCGGGGTGACCGGGGTGCGCCAGGACGTGGACCATGGCGTCGGGGCCATGGTTGCGCGCATCAAGCAATTCATCTCCCAGCCCGTGGCGATAGGATTTGGAATTTCCACGCCGGAGCATGCCCGCGAGGTGGGCCGGGTGGCGGACGGCGTCATCGTCGGCAGCGCCTTGGTCCGGATCGTCGATGAGGCCCAAGACAGGGCCCCGCAGGCGGCATACGAGTTCGTGGCCTCTCTGCGGGCGGCATTAAATCCATAGCAACAGGCCTTGACACCGTTCATAAAGCGGTGTATCATCCGGGAAAATACAAAAAGCGATGATTGGGAAGGGGTCGGATTTTCGAAGGCGCAGAGAGTCGGCGGGTGGTGTAAGCCGATACTTCGAGTCCAGACCGTACACCCAAGAGTGTGCATCGAAAGCGCTGCGGCGCGAGTAGAGAATCCGGCATCCCACCGTTAAAGGGGAGTAGCTGTGTTTGCAGCTAGCAGAGTGGCCGGGCAACCGGCCAATAGGGTGGTACCGCGGAGAAAAGGCCTTCGTCCCTAAGGGACAGCTGAGGCCTTATTTTTTTTACGAAAATGAGCGCTTGCGAGGGGATGAATGTTCCATGATTGTGGTCATGACAAAAAATGCGCCAGATGCTGATATTGATGCCGTAACGGAACGTTTGAAATCTGAAGGGTTTCAGGTGCACATTTCGCGCGGAGTGGAACGCACCATTATCGGGGTCATTGGCGAAGGGACAGAGGAGGTAGTGCGTTTGGCATCGATGCAGTCGGTTGAACAGGTGGTGCCGGTGAGAAGGCCTTACAAGCTGGTCAGCCGCGACTTCCACCCGGAAGACACCATCGTCAACGTCGGGCCGGCGGCTTTCGGCAGCAAGCGGGTGATTGTGATTGCTGGCCCCTGTGCGGTCGAGAGCCATGACCAGGTGATGCAGGCAGCGCGCGCGGTGAATG
>DAHWJO010000072.1:0-16718 GCA_027344105.1 Sulfobacillus sp. | reverse complement strand
GAGAGCCTGGACTCCGCCTCGCCGGTGAGCGCGATGACCACGCGGCGCCGGTCATGGGTGTCATTTTGCCGCTGGATCCAGTGTCCCTCCTCGAGCCGCTCAATGATTCGGGTGAGCGAGGTGGCGCGCAGGCCTAAAGACTGCGCGAGCTCCCCCGCGGTCTTCGGACCCAAGCGGAGATGGAAGAGACACCGGACCTGGGCCAGACTCAGGCCGTGCTGGTGGCCCAGCTCGTTTAAAATCGGTTCCGCGGTCAAAACGGCGTCAAAAAAAATACGCACCGCAGCATTGCGGTCATTTCCCTCCACCAAAAACTCCCTCTTTTCTACAGATCATCTGACAGTGTTGATGCATCTAGGCCAGCATGCCAGACTCTTCGCCATGAGGAAATGCTCCGGACGTTTTTTGTACGCGGTGCACGGATTTTATGACGGCAAATTCCAGAATAATCCGGCACCGCTGGAAATACCTTGGCGGTTAAGCAGGAAAAATGGCAGGCGCCGCGAATATAGTAAGCAGTACAGCAATTGGTGAAAAGGAATTGCCGTGATTTTTCCGCAACACATTCCTTTTCACGGATTGCTTGAGGTCGGAGGAGGTTTTATAGAGAATTATGCGAGGCAAAACAGCGGTCGCGCTGATTGGCGCGAGTCTTATGGTGCTGACGGGTCCGGTGATGGTGTATGCTGCGTCGCTTCAGCAGTTGCAGCAGGAGGAATCGCAGGCGCAGGCGCAACTGGCTCAAGAACAGAGTCAGTATGCTCAGACCCAGGCAGCGATCAGCCAGGCTACGGCGCAAATCGGCAGCCTCAACCAGAAGCTGGCGCAGGCTCAGAGCCAGATAGGGTCGGCGAACCAGCAAATTTCGGCGACGAATGCGCAAATGGAAAAGACCCAAGCTCTTTTAACCAGCACCCAAACGCAACTGGACGCGACGGAAAATGAGCTGAGTGCCACGCAGGCGAATTACCAGAAAACAGAAGCGCTTATTGCCCAGACCCAAAGCAGTCTGATTCAGGAGAGCAAGCTGTTAAGCGGGCAGCTCCAGCTTATCGAGGAGAGGGGTTCCATTGGGTACCTGGATGTCCTGTTGGGGGCCAACTCCTTCAATGACTTTGTAAGCCGCCTGGATTTGCTGGGTCAGGTAGCGGGACAAGCCGCCAGCGAAGTGGATGTCATTAAAGCGGAAGAAGCGCAGGAAACCAAGGAAAAACTGAGCCTGAAAGCCGAGGCCAATCTGCTGGCGGCGGCGCAGGCATCTTTAAGCGCACACCAGTCTCTCTTGCAAAATGAGCGGAACCTGCTGGCCCAACAGGAGAGCCAGGCCATGGCTTTGCACAATCAGGCCGTGTCCGATGCGCAAAATGCGGCCAGCACGCTGTCGGCCCGCAAACAGGCGGTCACCCAGATGCAAGACCAGCAGCAGCAAATTTCTCAGAACATGGCGTCCTTGGGCAGCCGCATAAGCCAGATAGCCTCGCAAATCCAGTCTCTGCTCGCTCAGTTCAACCAAGGCAGCTTGTCCCAAAGAGGCCTGTTCAATGCCATGCTGCCACTGGTCACGCCAATAGCCCAGCAGGAAAATTTGCCCCCGGCCCTGGTCATCGCGGTGATTACGGAAGAGTCCGGCGGGAATTCACAAGCCGTGAGCGTTACGGGAGCTGTGGGTCTGATGCAGCTCGAGCCGGGCACGGCTGCGGTTTTGGGAATATCCCCCAGCTCCTTGTATAATCCGCAGCAGAATCTGCTGGCGGGCTGCCTGTACCTGCGGGATATGCTGAATATGTTTGGGGGAAATCTTTCCCTAGCGCTGTCCGCCTACAATGCAGGGCCAGGAGCGGTGCAGAACAACGGCAACCAGGTGCTGCCTTACACGACAGGCTATGTCAACAATATTGAAAGCCTGTATGCCCTGTACAGCCAGTGGTAGAGTTTCCTCACACGCTTTCCGGGGGGTTGCTGGGAGGGTTGTTCCCGGGATTTCCGCTGGAATGCCGGGGAAGCGGCCAGAAGCGGCGCCTGAGCGCCGTGAGTGCGAGCAGCAGGCCCATCCCCAGACCCCAGTAGGCATTTCCCCAGAATGACATCACCAGTCCGGCAGCGGCTACCACCGCGATCCATGAGCCTTTGAACCGGGTTTTCCGGGTGGCGGGGGGGATGACCACCAGGACGAACGCGGCCATGACGCTGAACGCCGCAGGCAGGCGGAGATCAAGCTGTTGCGCGGATGCCGTGAGGTGGGTGAGGAAGATCACGGAATCGGCGGCCAGGTACGCCGCTGGAGGGACACACATGGCCCAGGGCAGCCACGGCTTCTGGGAAAATGCGCGCCGCAGGCCCAACATCAACCAAACAGCCGCCAAGGGCGGGAGCCAAACCGCCCAAAATGCGGGCCACAGGCCGGAAAACGGGAACAGCGGGATTCTTGGGGCGAGATAGGGGCGAAACAGCGCGGACTGCAGCCACAGGCCGGACAATATCAGCCAGGGCGTCCGGGATTTCCAGATCATAGCGAATCTTTCTCCTTTCGGCTATGTTGGTATCAGTATGCCCGCAAGCGACTAAAAATAGCCCGAACAACGAAACCTATAGCGCAGCTTGAGAGAAAAGTGCTATTGTAATATATCGGGCAAAATTTTTGCCTTCACGGGCACCAAGAGGCAGAGGCCTTGGAGATTTTTTGCCGTGCCTCGCCGTGCAGCCCGCAGCGACCAAGTTCAATACGCGGCAAACCTCCGCGCAACAGGAAAATCCTTTAGTGATAAAGGGAATTCCCCGGATCTATCCGTGGAGGATGTTCATGACGAGCAATTTGTAAAGCGGAGGGGATCCGATGCAAAACCGGTGGTTTCGAGGCGTTATCACGATTGTCCTGGTCGTGCTGTTTATTTCAACGTTAATGGATATACTCAACGCCCGTACCGCACCCGTGCAGGATATGCCGTACAGTTCTCTCGTCGGCGCCACCTTGAAGCACCAGGTCAAGAGCGCGGACGTCAACTCGTCACAGCATGTGGTAACCTGGACCAACCAACAGGGCAAGAATTATGAGACCGTTTACGCCCCGGGTGACACGAGCGCGCTGAGCAGCCAGTTGAATGCCTATGGAGCCAATGTCAGCGTGACTAAGCCGTCCAGCTCGGCGATGTGGGTGGGCTTAATTGGCGATTTCCTCCCGGTGCTGATTGTTATCGGATTTGTGTTCTTCTTTTTCCGGCAGAGTCAGGGCGGAAACCGGATGATGTCCTTTGGCAAGACCCAGGCGCACCTGCAGGCGGATAACCTCCCTAAAGTCACCTTTGCCGATGTGGCGGGTGTGGACGAGGAGAAGCAGGAGCTGGAGGAAATTGTCGACTTTTTGAAAAACCCTAAACGCTACATGGACATGGGGGCCAGAATTCCTAAAGGCGTCCTTCTTTTCGGGTCGCCGGGGACAGGCAAAACTCTTTTGGCCCGGGCCGTGGCGGGAGAAGCGGGAGTGCCGTTCTTTTCAGAAAGCGGATCGGGATTTGTGGAAATGTTTGTGGGCGTGGGGGCGTCACGCGTGCGTGACCTCTTTGAGCAAGCCAAGAAGAATGCTCCCTGCATTCTCTTCATTGATGAACTGGACGCGGTGGGGAGAATGCGCGGGGCGGGCTACGGCGGGGGCAATGATGAGCGCGAGCAGACATTGAACCAATTGCTGGTGGAAATGGACGGGTTCGGCATCAACGAGGGAGTTATTGTGATGGCGGCCACGAACCGCCCGGATGTTCTCGATCCCGCGCTCCTGCGGCCGGGACGGTTCGACCGCCAAATCGTGGTGCCGCGTCCCGACCAGAAGGGCCGCAAGAAGATTCTGGAGGTCCATGTGGAAAACAAGCCGCTGGACACCGATGTGGACCTGCAGGTCATCGCCCGCCGGACCCCAGGCTTCACGGGGGCGGACCTGGCGAATCTGGCCAATGAGGCAGCCCTTTTAGCGGCCCGCGAGCGGCGCAAGAAGATCACCATGCAGAATTTTGAAGAAGCCTCGGAGCGGGTGATGGCGGGACCTCAGAAGAAAACGCGCATTCTCTCAGAGTTTGAGAAAAGGGTTGTCGCGTTCCATGAGGGTGGCCACACGCTGGTGGGCATGCTCGTGCCCCATGGGGACCCGATCAACAAAGTCACCATTATTCCCCGGGGCATGGCCATGGGCTATACGATGCCGATGCCTGAGGAAGACCGCTACCTGATCACCAAGGAGCAGATTCTCGACAAAGTGGCGATGTCTTTGGGAGGCCGGGCCGCCGAACAGATTGTGTTTGGGGAAATTTCGACCGGAGCCTCTGACGATCTGGAAAAATCGACGAAAATGGTCAAGCAGATGATTACGGAGTTTGGCATGTCGGAGGAACTGGGACCGATGACATACGGCACCCGCCAGGACCAGGTCTTCTTAGGCCGGGACTTGATGCGGCAGCGCAACTATTCCGAAGAGGTCGCTTCCAAGATCGACCAGGCCATCCGCCACATCGTCCTGCAGCAGTACGAGCGGGCAAAGGCCCTGTTGCTGCAGCACCGGATTACATTAAACCGGATTGCGATTGAGCTGATTGACCGGGAGACTCTTGATGCGGCTCAACTGAAGGAAATTCTGCGCGCAACCACATAAAAAGAGAGCGCATTGGGGGTGCGCTCTCTTTTTATTTAGGCCAGACCAGCTCGAGGTTGTGCGGCGTGATGAGCCTTGAGCCGTCCTCGCCATTGGGCACGGGCATCCGCTTAAAGGCCCTGCGCGCAATCAGGTCGAGAATCAACTCCGGAGGACGGGGATCCTCCTGCATGATGAGATTGAGAACGGCTCGATTGATTTGGACCCACTGCTCGGTGGCGGCTGCCTTTTCCTCTTGCACAGCAACCTTAAGCCATTGTGTATCGGCAGAAACATCCACTCGTATCGCCACGTAAATCCCCCATCCGGTATCTCCTCCCGCCGCTTGCGCTTGATGCTGACGTCAAAGGAAATGCATTATTGGCCATCTATTGATCACCCTTATAATAAACGCTTGTGACCCTGCGGGCGTTACTATAATGAACGAAAAGAATTTTGTCTAGTGAAAGGCGTCGAATCTGCTGCATCTGGCGGCGACTGAAGATGTCCCAAAGCCTTCCATCGCCCTGCTCAGGGCAAACGTGTTATAATTTTGGCGCCTGAGACCTCAAGCGGCCGCTTGCGGTGGGCAGGCGCAGTTTATGAAAGAGGGGAATCCATTGGGTCGGCGATTCCATTTGTACCTAAAGATTTTTTTGGCTATGGTAATCGATGCCATCATGATTAATGCTTCAGTGTATCTGGCCCTGTACTTGCGCTTCGACGTGCCCTACATTCCGCGCCAATATCTGCAGCCCTATCAGCACATTGCCCTGTACTTTACGGTCACGACGCTTTTGCTGCTGTGGGTGACCCGCGTGTATCACCGGATGTGGCAATATGCCGGATCTCGCGACGCCCAGGTGCTGATTGGGTCCATCCTGGGCAGCGTGGTGTTTCTGGATGGATACCTGCTATTGGAAAAGGCCGCGCATTACCCCCGCGGCGTCTATGTGCTGTATGTGCTATTCGCTCTGGCCCTTGTCGGAGGATGGCGGTTTCTGATCCGCTCCTACTACGATATTACATGGATCCCCAAAAGCAAGGCGGCCCCCAGGGTGCTGGTGGTCGGTGCGGGCAAGGCGGGCCAGCTGGCGGCTCAGGAATTGGGGCGCCACCCGGAGGTGGGTCTGGCCGTCGGATTTTTGGATGATGACGCTGCCAAGAGGGGGATGCAGATCGGGAATTTAAAGGTGCTGGGCACGACCGCCCAGCTGCAGCCGGTCATGCGCGAGCAGAGGGTGGACCAGGTGCTCTTTGCCATTCCGTCCGCTTCCGGGAAGATTCTGCGTCCGCTGGTGGACCAGTGCCGCGACTTGAATGTGAAGGCGCGCCTGCTGCCGGCCATCAACCAGATGATAGGCGGGCAGGTGCTGGTGAATCAGATCCGCGACATCCAGATTGAGGACTTGCTGCAGCGCGAGCCCGCCATGGTGGACCTGGCGGAAATTGCCGGGTACATCACAAACCGCACGGTGATGGTGACGGGCGCAGGCGGCACCATCGGTTCCGAACTGTGCCGGCAGGTGGCCCGCTTCCGTCCCCGGTGTCTGGTCCTCCTGGGCCTTGACGAGACATCTATTTTTGACATCGAACAGGAAATGCGGGCGGCGTTTCCGCAGATGCGGGTGGCGCCGGTAGTGGCGGACCTCCGGGACCGGCGACGGGTGCAGCAAGTGATGGAGCAGACCCGCCCCGAGGTCATCTTTCATGCCGCCGCCCACAAGCATGTGCCGCTCATGGAAATTCAGCCGCCTGAAGCTATCCGCAACAATGTGGAAGGGCTGTGGGGATTTTTGGATATCGCCCAGAAAATGCATGTGGAACGATTTGTGTTCATCTCCACGGACAAAGCTGTAAATCCGACAAGCGTGTACGGGACAACCAAAAGAATCGGGGAAATTCTGGGAGCCATTTACGCCCAGAAGTCCAACATGCGGTTCGTGACCGTCCGCTTCGGCAATGTTCTGGGATCGAGGGGCAGTGTGCTGCCGACCTTCCAGCGCCAGATTGCGCAGGGCGGGCCGCTGACCGTCACCCATCCCGATATGGTGCGCTACTTCATGACCGTGGCGGAGGCCTGCCAGCTGGTCGTGCAGGCGGGTGCCATGGGACGCGGGGGTGAAACCTTTGTGCTCGATATGGGGGAGCCTCTGAAGATTATGGACCTGGCCATGAATTTGATCCGCTTGTCGGGCCTGAACCCGGGAGTGGACGTCGACATTGTGTTTACCGGCCTGCGTCCCGGAGAAAAGCTTTACGAGGAGCCCCTGACACCCGAAGACCAGACGAAGGCTACCAAGAATTCACGGATATTCATTCACGTGGGGGAAGCGCCCAACGCCCGGCGCCTGCTTCCTTTGCTGGACGAGCTAGTTGAGGCTGGCCGCCAAGCGGATGAAGCGCGCATCCGGCGTCTGCTGAAAGACATCGTGCCTGAATATCAGCCGCAGGGCAGCACGGTGCGCCCGCTGCCGGGAGTGGAACTGACGACCACGAGAGGAGGAGCCAATGCTCACTGAAAACACCCAGACCACTTATTTTGAGCAGCTGATGGAGAGGCTGGCGACGCGGACGGCTGTGGTGGGCGTTGTCGGACTGGGATATGTCGGACTGCCTTTGGCCGTGGAGCACGCGGCAGCAGGATTTACCGTTATCGGACTGGATGACAATTTGACAAAGGTCGACCGCGTGAACCGGGGGGACAACTACATTCCCGATGTCGAGACCGAAGTGCTGCAGACTCTCAGCCGGAGCGGCAAGCTGCAGGCCACCGGAGATTACTCCCAGCTGACTGGAGCCGACGTGATTATCATCTGTGTGCCCACCCCGCTCACAATGAACAAAGAGCCGGACCTGTCCTATATTCTGGCCGTGGCGGAAAAGGTGCGCAAGATTATGCGCCCGGGACAGCTGATTGCCCTGGAGAGCACAACCTATCCGGGGACGACGGAAGAGGTGCTGGAACCGATTCTGGAAACGAGCGGGCTGCGGGTGGGCGACGAATTCTTTCTGGCTTTCTCACCCGAACGCGTCAATCCCGGCGACTCCGTGTACAAAACCGGCAATACCCCCAAGCTGGTGGGAGGGGTGACCGACAAATGCCGGCAAGCTGCCACTCTTTTGTACCAGCAGTCGATTTCCCATGTGATCCCGGTGTCCTCACCGCGGGTGGCGGAAATGTCCAAAGTGTTCGAGAATACCTACCGGGCCGTCAATATTGCGCTGGTCAACGAGCTGGCCTTGCTCTGCGACCGCATGGACATGGACGTGTGGGAAGTGCTCGAGGCAGCCGGCACCAAACCCTTTGGCATTCAAATTTTTCATCCCGGCCCCGGGGTGGGGGGACACTGCATTCCTCTCGATCCCTTTTATCTCAGCTGGAAGGCGAGAGAATATGATTTCCCGACGCGTTTCATTGAACTGGCGGGGGAAATTAATTTGCGCATGCCCTATTTTGTCGTCGACAAGGTCGTCCGCGCCATGAACGATCGCAAAAAATCGGTAAATGGGTCCCGCATCCTGCTTCTGGGGGTGGCCTACAAAAAAGATATCAATGATGAGCGGGAGTCTCCCGCCCTCAAAGTATTTGAACTGCTGGAGCAGCAGGGCGCCATGGTGCAGTACCACGACCCCTATGTGCCGGTCGTGAAGCCGCACACCTTCTTTTCGCGCAAGATCCGGTCGGTCCCCTTGACGGAGGCCATGCTGAAGGAGCAGGACTGTGTGGTCATCACCACCGACCACACCACGGTGGACTACCAGTGGGTAGCGCAGCACAGCGCCCTCATTGTGGATTCCCGCAATGCGGCCAAGGATCTTCCGGACCGCAGCAACATTGTGCGCTTGTAAGGAGCAATACGGGGAAGGATGGCAGCGGGCATGGCGATACGAACAGTCCTGATTGGATGCGGAAAAATTGGACAGAAGCACTTGCAGGCCCTGGTGCACCAGCAGGCTATTGAACTGGTGGCGACCGTGGACACCGACCTCGCAAAGGCGCAGGCAGCAGCCGTGGCATTTGATGCGGAAGCGTTTGATGACACGGCTTCGGCGCTCGACGAGATGGAACTGGACGCCGCAATTATCGCAGCGCCTTCGGGGCTGCACCGGGAGCTCGCCTTCCAAGTGCTGGAGCAAGGCCTTCATGCCATGATCGAAAAGCCCCTGGCGCTGTCTTACCAGGATGCCAAAGCGATTGTGGACTATGGGCGCGAGCAGGGCGTCATTGTGGTGGTGACCCAGTTCAACCGCATGCTTCCAGCCGTCCGGCAGCTGATTGCAGCGCACCAGGAAGGCCGTCTGGGGCGCATTGTCAATGGCGGCGTGGCCGTGCGCTGGGCCCGCCCCCAATCGTATTATGATGAGGCGCCGTGGCGGGGAACCTACCAGATGGATGGGGGGGTGCTCTTCAATCAGGCGATCCACGCGCTCGATGTGCTTTTGCAGGTAATGGGGCCGGTGGATGAGGTGTTTGCGCACACGGCAACCCTGACGCACGCTATCGAAGCGGAGGACACGGTGGCGGGGAGCTTGCGGTTTGCGTCCGGGGCGGTGGCGTCCATCGCAGCCACAACCTCCGTGCCGCGGACGAATCTAGAGGAGCGCATTACCGTGGTTGGGGAGAGCGGCGTGGTGATTATCGGACCGACGGTGAACCAGATTGACACCTGGCGGGTAGGGTCCGATGACGAAGCCAAGATGCGCCAGGCGATTTTGGACCTGCCGTCGCGACCGAGCTGGCAGAGTCACCACGACGCTCTCAAGGACTTTGCCGGCGCTATCGCGAACAATAGGGCGCCTTATCTGGACGCCTCTACGGCGCTGCACGGAATTCAGGTCATTGAGGGCCTGATGCGTTCCGGGCGGGAGCGCCGCCCCGTGACGATCGATGACATTGCAAGGAGCTGAGTCATGACAGACCTTCAACAAGGAATGCAGTGCGTGGTAGAGGACGGCGCCGTTATCGGCCGGGATGTGGTGATTGGCCACCAAGTCATTATTCATAAAGATGTGGTGATTGGCGACGGGGTGGTGATAGGGGACGGCGCGATTTTGGGCAAAGCGCCGGCGCGCAGTAAAACCAGCAACCTCCACACGGGGGAACTGCCCCCTCTGACTGTCGGCGCGGGCACAGTGATTGGGGCGCACGCCATCTTGTATAAGGGCGCGGCTTTGGGAGCCGACTGCTTTATTGCAGACCAGGCGGTCATCCGGGAACGCTGCGTGCTGGGCGCATTTGTGGTCGTAGGTCAGCGCTCCACCGTAGAAAACGACTGCACGGTGGGAGACTACACCAAGCTGCAGACAGCGGTTTACCTCACAGCGCACACCACCGTGGAGGACCACGTCTTTATCGCCCCCATGGTCACCACCACCAATGATCCCTATGTGGCCCGCACTGAAGCCCGCCACGAAGCCATTTTGGGTCCCACCATCCACAGAGCGGCCCGGATTGGCGGGGGAGCGGTGATCTTGCCGGGGATTCAAATCGGGCAAGAGGCCCTGATTGCGGCGGGCGCCGTGGTCACCCGGGACGTCCCGCCATACCGTTTGGTGATGGGAGTGCCAGCCCGCGTGGTGCGTCAGGTGCCGGAGGAGCAGTGGCTGTTTTGGCCGGAGGGCAGCAGAAAGGAATGATAAATCCTATGGATATCCCCGCATTTACCCTGTCCCGGCAAATTGATGAGATTGGCCCCCAGACGGAGGCGGCGGTGAACGAGGTCATATCGTCCGGGCAGTTCATCCTCGGGGCGCAGGTGCAGGAGTTTGAGCGCCGGATGGCAGCGTTCACGCAGGCAGGCCACGCCGTGGGGGTGGCCAACGGGTCGGATGCGTTATACCTGGCCTTGCGCGCGGCCGGTATCGGACCCGGAGATGAAGTGCTGACCACCCCCTTCACATTCTTCGCTACGGCGGGAAGTATTTTGCGAACCGGCGCGAAACCGGTCTTTACCGACATTGATCTGGATACCTTTAATATGGACCCGGATCAAGCGTCGGCTCGGATTTCCCCCCGGACCCGAGCGATGCTCCCGGTCCATTTGTTTGGCCTGATGGCCGATATTGACGCTTTGCGCAGCCATTACTCCGGCCTGGTGGTGGAGGATGCGGCACAGGCTGTCGGCGCCACCCTCCGGGGCCGGGCGGCCGGCAGCGTGGGTGATTTAGCGGCCTTCAGCTTTTTCCCCACCAAAAATTTGGGCGCTTTCGGAGATGCGGGGATGGTCACCACGGTGCGCCCTGAATGGGATGAGACGCTCAGGGCCCTGCGCGCGCACGGCTCGCGGCAAAAATACCGGCATGACATGCTCGGCATCAATTCCCGCCTGGACGCCCTGCAGGCGGCTGTGCTGAATGTGAAGCTGCCCTATCTTGGCGGGTGGACCGAAAGGCGCCAGCATGTCGCCCAGCGCTACCAGGCTGGATTTGCCGAGCGGCATGTGGAGCAGGTCCAGGTTCCGGTCACCCCCCAGGGATTTACCCATGTCTTCCATCAATACACCGTCCGCGCCCAAAACCGCGACGAGCTCCAAGCCTACCTGAAATCGCGGGGGATCGGCTCCACGGTCTATTACCCCCTGTCCTTGCACCTGCAGCCGGCCCTCCAGGACTTGGGCTACCGTGCCGGGGACTTTCCCCACAGCGAGCAGGCACAGAGAGAAGTGCTGTCGCTGCCCATGTTTCCTGAACTCACGGATAGGGAAGTGGACCGGGTCGTGGAAGAGGTTGCCGCGTTTTACCAGGCAGGCCACTGATGAAAGTGGTCAGCGTGGTCGGGGCACGGCCTCAGTTCATTAAGGCAGCGGTGCTGTCCCCGCGCCTGCGCGAGGTCGCCCAGGAAGTGCTGGTTCACACGGGCCAGCACTATGACCCGGAAATGTCCGCCGTGTTCTTCGAGAGTCTTCCCGTGCCGCGTCCTGATTACACGCTGCACGCCGGGTCTGGCTCCCACGGCGTGCAGACGGGCCGCATGCTGGAGGCGCTCGACCCCATTTTGCAAAAAGAAGCGCCAAACTGGGTGATTGTCTATGGGGATACCAACAGCACCCTGGCCGGAGCGCTGGCTGCGGCCAAGATGCAGATACCGGTCGCGCATGTGGAATCGGGGCTGAGAAGCTTCAACCGGGCCATGCCCGAAGAGATTAACCGCGTGGTCGCCGACCACCTGGCGACCCGGCTGTACTGCCCGACCCAGCAGGCTGTGGATAATCTAGGCCGCGAGGGGATCCGCCAGGGCGTGGTGCTGAGCGGGGACTTGATGGATGTGCTGGTGGACCGGACTCCAGATGACCCTGCTGTCTTCTCCCGGTATCCCGTGCAGCCAGGGCGGTATGTGCTGGCGACTGTCCACCGCGCCCAGACCACGGATGATGCCATGAGTCTGCAAAGCGTGCTCGGGGCGCTGGGCCAGCTGCCTTATCCGGTGCTGCTGCCTTTGCATCCCCGCACCCGCCAGAAGATCGCCCAATTCGGGCTGGAGGGGCTCTTGGCCCGGTCCGTAATTCCCGTTCCGGCCGTGGGCTACCGTGAAATGATCACGCTGGAGCGCCATGCCTGGGCGGTCGTGACAGATTCCGGAGGGGTGCAGCGGGAAGCCTGCCGTTTGGGCGTTCCCACCTATATCCTGCGCGAGGAGACAGAATGGGGAGAATTGGTGGATACAGGGCAAGCCGTGCTCACGGGATGCGACCCCCACCGCATTGTCCGGGCGGTCACCGAAGGCCAGGCACGCCCCCACAGCTTGGCGGGCCTGGCCGACCCGGTCCGTTTGATTATCGATGACTTACTCCGGGAGGAATTGTAGCATGCGTCCTGATTTTCTGCCGTACAATCTGCCGGATCTGGGGATAGAGGAGGAGGACGCGGTCATCCGCGCTTTGCGCAGCCACTGGATATCCCGGGGGCCGGAGACCGCGCTCTTTGAACAGGACCTGTCATCCTATCTGGGAGGAGCCCGGGTGCTGGCCCTCTCGTCATGCACCGCCGGCATGCACCTGGCTCTTTTGGCGCTGGGTATCGGTCCTGGCGATGAAGTCATCACGACGCCCTACACTTTTGCCGCCTCCGTGAATGTCATCATCCATACGGGAGCGACCCCGGTTTTGGTGGATGTGGAGGAAGACACAGGGAACATTGATATGGCCCGGGTGGAACAGGCGGTGACGGGGCGCACGCGTGCGGTGCTGCCCGTGCACTACGCGGGGCACCCTGCCGACATCGCGGCCCTGAACCGCTTGCGCGACCGCTATCACCTGCAGGTGGTGGAAGACGCGGCCCACGCTATGGCCAGCACGTATCAAGGTCAGAAAGTGGGCACGTCCGGCAACATCGCTTCGTTTTCCTTTTATGCCACCAAAAACCTCACCACGGGGGAAGGGGGCGCGCTGGTGGTGCCGGACGCGGAACTGGCGGAGAAGATCCGGGTGCTGTCCTTGCACGGCATGTCGCACAACGCCTGGAACCGCTACGGTGAGCACGGGTCGTGGGCCTATACGGTGGAAGCGGCGGGATTCAAATATAATATGACGGATTTGCAGGCCGCGCTGGGCCGGGTGCAGCTGGCTAAGCTATCCCGGATGCAGGCACGGCGGCGGGCCATTGCGGAGCGGTTTCACGAGGCGTTTCGCGACTTGCCGGTGACGTTGCCCGTGGAACGCAAAGAGGCGGGCCACGCCTGGCATCTCTATCCTTTGCGCCTGTCCCTGCCGTCTCTGACAATCACCCGGGACGATTTCATCGAGGCGCTGAAGGCCCGCAACATTGGGGCCTCTGTGCACTTTATCCCCATCCACCTGCACCCCTATTACCAGGACCGGTATCACTGGCAGCGCGGACAGTTTCCCCGCGCCGAGCGGTATTTTGAGCAGGAGGTCTCTTTGCCCCTGTACCCCTCGATGTCGGAACAAGACGTGGAGGACGTCATCACGGCTGTGCGCCAGGTCCTCTTGGCGCATGTGAAATAGCGGTGAAGCCGGTGAAGAGGATTCTGGACATCACGGCGGCGCTTGGCGGCCTTTTAGTGCTGTCATGGCTGTTGGCCCTGGTGGCATTGTGGATCCGTCTCGATTCTCCGGGGCCTGCGCTTTTTGTGCAGACCCGGATTGGGAAAGACGGCCACCCCTTCAGAATGTGGAAGTTCCGCACCATGCGGGTCGGGGCGGAAACCGAGTGGGCGGCGCCGGGGGCGGACGACGTGCTGTCCTACCGCTTTCAGGATCACCACGACTGGCGCATCACGCCGGCGGGACGTTTTCTGCGCCGCACGTCTTTGGATGAACTGCCCCAGCTCTGGAACGTCCTGAACGGGTCGATGTCTCTGGTGGGCCCCCGGCCGGAAATTCCGGAGATGGTGGCGCTGTACCCGGAATATGCCCATGCGCGCCATCGGGTCAAGCCAGGCATTACCGGGCTCGCTCAGGTAATGGGCCGGGGCGATTTGAGCGTGGAGGAAACTTTGGACTGGGATTTGTGGTATTGCCGACACTGGACGTTGGGGTTGGATCTGAAGATTCTCTGGCGGACGGCGGCATCGGTGCTCAGGCGCCAAGGCGCTTATTGAGGGCCGGCAAGCATCGGTGTGGTTTTGGCGGAGATGACGCAAAGATTGCCTGAAGATCGCCGGGAACGGTGTGGAGGCGGATAGGAGCGAGAGGGTTACGGCTATGGAAAAATGGCTGCAGTTGTTCTGGGGTTTTTTCAAAGTCGGCATATTGGGCTACGGAGGGGGACCGGGCTCCATCTCCCTCATCCAGACCGTTTCGGTCAACAGCTATCACTGGATGGACAACACGCAGTTCGCGGAGATGCTGGCCATAGGCAACTCCCTGCCGGGTCCCATCGCCACGAAGCTCGCGGCGGCCATCGGCTGGCAGGTGGGCGGCATTGTGGGGGTGGTGAGCGCTCTCGCCGGGGTAGTGCTCCCTTCCCTGGTCCTCATGCTGGGACTGTACCAGTTTATGCTGGCCAACAAATCCAATCCCTATATCGTGGGCATTATTCGCGGAGTCAAACCCATTGTCATTGTGCTTTTGGTAGGCATCATCCTCGACTTCATTCCGGGAACTTTCCCGAAAAACCGCTATATCCTTCCTCTGGTATTCTTTGCCGTGGGATTTATCGCCATACGGGGACTGAAACTGTCCCCGGTGCTGGTCATCGTCGCGTCCATGGTCTCAGGTGCCCTTTTCCTGCGCTAGGGTATTTTGACGGCGCCTTAACCTTAACGTTAGAGTATGATAGAGGCATTAGAGCCAAGCGGACCAGAAAGGTGGGTGTAGTGGTGGACACGACGCATGAGATGCAAATAGGGGAACTCGCGCAAATGTGTCACATTACGACGCGGACCTTGCGGTATTACGAGGACATCGGCCTGATTGAGCCCTTGCGCCGGCTCGAAGGAGGATTTCGGGTGTACGGTCCCGAAACCTTGGTGCGGATCCAGCATATCCAGGAGCTGAAGGATTTGCTGGGGTGGTCTCTGGAAGAGGTGAAGGGGGTCATCCAGGCCGAGGATGAAGTGGATAATCTGCGCAGCCGGTACCGCCTGTCGCGTACAGATCAAGAGCGCCTGGCCGTCGTGAAACAGGCCACCGGGGTGATTGAGAGCCAACTGGCCATGGTGACGGAGAGGCTGCGGCGCCTCGACGGCATGCGCGGCGCACTGCAGGCGAAACTCCAGCGCTACGGCGAGCTGGAGGCTGAGCTGCGCGAACAGGTCAGGAGCCAGGAGGGCAAATTATGAAGGCGAGCAAGTACAATATTCTGGCAGTCACCAGTTTGGGGGCCTTGCTGTCCGCCGTGAATTTCAGCACCCTGATCATTGCGCTGCCTGACCTCATCCGGAGTCTGTCCATTTCGTTGCTGGCAGCCATGTGGATTATGATGTCGTACATGGTGGCGCAGACGGTGATGGTGCTGATGGCGGGCAGTTTGGCGGACCGCTTTGGACGCCGCCGCCTGTATATTTTCGGCATGCTGATCTTTACGGTCGTATCTCTGGCTGCGGGATTTGTCGACCAGGCGCCATGGCTGATTGTGCTGAGGGTGGTGCAGGGCGTGGGAGGGGCCATGCTGATGGCCAACAGCGCCGCCATTGTGGCTGATGCCTTTCCCAAACAAGAGCTGGGGCGCGCGCTGGGCATCAATGTCATGGTGGTGGCCGTGGGACAGATTATCGGTCCCGTACTGGGAGGGTGGCTGACGACCGATTACGGGTGGCAGTGGACTTTTTGGTTCAACGTCCCGTTCGGAGTGGTCGCCATTATCCTCGCGGTCATGGTCCTGGGCCTGTCCAATGCCCGGGGTCCGCGCGAGCGCAAGGGCTTCGACACGGCCGGGGTGATTACCTACCTGATTGGCGTGACGGGGCTCCTGGTGGCGTTGACCTGGGGCGCGGTGAAGAGCTGGCAGGACCCTGAAGTCTTTATCGGGTTTGCTGCGTTTGTCATTTTCATGCCCTGGTTCCTGTGGAACGAACGGCGGGCCGCGGCTCCCATTTTGCACCTCGCCCTGTTCAAAAACCGCACCTTCGGGTTTGGGAACCTGTCCGCCTCTTTGCTGTCCATTGCGCGTATGGCCGTACTCTTCCTGCTGATTTTCTACTTCCAGGGGCCGAAAGGCGACACGGCCTTGGAGGCCGGAATTTTAGCCATTCCCCTGGCTCTGGGCATGCTGATTCTCTCCCCCATTTCCGGATGGATGTCGGACCGTTTCGGCCCGCTTTTGCCCACGACTTTCGGGACGGTGCTGACGGTCGTCGGACTGTGCGGCCTGGCCATTGATATCCGCGTCAACACACCCTACTGGCACCTGGCCTTGTGGATGCTGATCGCAGGGTTTGGCTCGGGGCTATTCAACTCGCCGAACTCCAGCAATATCATGAATGCCGCAGGGGTGACGCACCGGGGCGAAGCGTCCGGGATCCGTTCGCTGACCACAAACACCGGCATGCTGATTTCCATTGCGTTCTCTTTAGTGCTGGTGACCCAGAGCATTCCCCGCCAGGCTATGCTCGCCATCTTCGCCGGAACCGTCCGGGGCATCCCGGCGAGCGCCCGCCATGCCTCTGTCGCCGCCTTCATTCACGGTCTCCACCTCGCTT
>DAHWJO010000071.1:0-16788 GCA_027344105.1 Sulfobacillus sp. | reverse complement strand
CCCTTGCGGTCCAAATAATCGCTGAGACCCTCCGTCAATTCGTCGATGATGCGAAATCCGTAGTGCATGGCCGCGGTGCAAACCTGCACAGCCTGCGCGCCCAGCAGCAGGTATTCGGCGGCATCCCGCCAGGTTTCGATGCCGCCAATGCCGCACAGGGGCACACGGACCTGGCGGTCATTGGCCAGCGCTGAAACCATGTACAGCCCGATGGGCTTCACGGCCGGCCCGCAGTAGCCCCCGTGCGAGCCCCGGCCGGCGACCTGGGGCTCGGGCAGCCAAGTTTCCACATCGACCCCCATGACGCTGTTGATGGTATTGATCAAGGACAGCGCATCCGCGCCTCCCTCAACCGCCGCCCGCCCCGGAATGCGCACATCGGTGACATTGGGAGTCAACTTGACAATGACCGGCAGTTTTGAGCCGGATTTGGCATAAGCGGTAATCTGGCGGGAATACTCTGGCACCTGCCCGACAATGGAACCCATTCCCCTCTCGCTCATACCGTGAGGACACCCAAAATTGAGTTCGACTCCATCGGCGCCTGTATCTTCCACCCGGTGCATGATGTCGGTCCAAAGATCCGCATCAGACGCCAGCATCAGGGAGACAATCACTGCGTGGTGCGGAAAGCGCCGCTTGACTTCGGCGATCTCCCGAAGATTGTCCTCGATCGGACGGTCAGAGATAAGTTCGATATTATTTAGGCCAACCATCCGGCGCCCTCCGTAATCAATGGAGGCGAGGCGCGAGCTGACATTGATTACGGGCTCCCCTACCGTTTTCCAGACGGCCCCCCCCCATCCTTGGTCAAAGGCTTTCATCACCTGGTAGCCCGTATTGGTCAGAGGGCCCGAAGCCAGCCAGAAGGGATTAGGTGAAGAGATTCCTGCAAAGTTGACCGACAGATCCGCCATGGTGCTACTCCTCCTTTCCCCGATCCGCCATGTGCTGTGTTTTCCACAAGGTGTTGACAATCGCCGTGGCCGCCTTTTTTCCCTGCGCGACCGCATTCACTACGGTGGCTTCTCCCGGGGGAGCCAAACAGTCCCCTATGGCATAAATTCCGGGAACCGAGGTCTCGCAGGTGTCAGGGTCAACGCGCGGCACGGAACCATGATGAGCCAACTGAAGAGCGTCCCACGGACCTGGCGGCTTAATCTGGCCGATAGCGCGGATGACGGTATCTACAGGCATCAGCCACTCCACGTCGTCTTGAATGGATACCGGCGCCGCGCGGTCATCAGCATGACCAAAAAGCGGGACGGTGCGCTGGCAACGCAGTGCCTCGACATGGTGCTGACCGACGATTTCGACCGCCTGGGCCCACCATTCAAAGACAATGCCGTCCTGTTTGGCGAACGCGTATTCGTAGGAATAGGCAGGCATGGCAGCCTCTCCCCGCCGGTAGAGGATGCTCACCCGCTCGGCACCCAGCCGCTTGGCGCAGGTGGCAGCGTCAATGGCGGTATTGCCGGCGCCGATGACGGCGACCCGGGCGCCTAAGTCAATATCATCCAGGTGTCCCGTTTTCGTCAGAGCAATTAAATCCAGTGCGTCCCACACCCCTGTCAGCTGCTCGCCGGGGATATTCAGGTGAGGAACCTGTCCCAGCCCGGTTGCAATAATGAGGGCGTCATAGGTCTGTTCGAGATCTCGCCAGTCAATGTCTTGGCCTACGCGGGTATTTAAATGGGCCACCGCTCCCAGTTGCAGCACCAAGCCGGTCTCCCAGGTGCTGACAGGCAAAGGTTCGCGGTAGGATACGATGCCGTAGGTGTCCAGGCCTCCTAGCGACGGCTGCGCTTCATAAATGTCTGCCGAGCAGCCGTGCCGGCGCAATTCAGCCGCTGCGCCTAAGGCGGCGGGCCCGCCGCCGACAATGGCGACGCGCCCCGACACCTGCCGGGCTTTCGGGGGCAGCGTGAGGGGAAGAGCACTGCGGGCCATGGCAAAATCGGTAGCCACCCGCTGGAGTCGGCCAATAGCGACAGCGTGGGAGTCCTCATTTCTGACACACGATCCCTCGCAGAGCGCTTCGGTGGGGCAAATCCTGGCGCAGGTGGCCCCGAGAATATTGGCATCGAGGATCGTGCGGCTAGCCGCTGCCAAATCCCCTTCCCCGATCTGGCGGATGAATACCGGGATATTGATCGCGGTCGGGCAGCCATGGATGCAGGGTGCGTCATAGCAATAATAGCAGCGCGAGGCTTCATCGCGGGCCTCTTGAGGCGTGAAGGGCGCCACCACCTCATCAAAACAGCCGGTCGGTGCATCAGTGCGCATCTGAATCCTCCTTTCGCGCGCGCGGCGGCGCAAACTACAAGTCGGTGAGACGGTGATAGGTTTCCGGGCGGCGGTCACGGTAAAACTGCCAGGTATTGCGCACTTCGCGCACCACATCCATGTCGGCGTCTCCGATGACCACCTCGGATTGGTCCGGGCTGCCCGTTGCGACAAATTGGCCCCGGGGGTCAACCAGGTAGCTCTCGCCGTAGAAATCCCCCATGTTCCAGGGGGCCTCCACCCCTACCCGGTTGATGGCTCCGAGATAATAACCATTGGCGACAGCATGCGCCGGCTGCTCAAGCTTCCAGAGATACTTGGACAGTCCGGCGACTGTCGCGGACGGGTTGAAGACGATTTCTGCCCCGTTGAGGCCCAAGGCTCGCGCTCCTTCCGGGAAATGACGGTCATAGCAAATGTACACCCCGACTTTCCCAACCGCGGTCTCAAAGACGGGGTAGCCCAGATTGCCCGGCCGGAAATAGAACTTCTCCCAGAATCCGGTGGCCTCTGTTGGCCCGGCTTGAACGTGGGGCAGATGGCTCTTGCGGTATTTGCCCAAAAAGGTGCCGTCAGCATCAATCACAGCTGCGGTGTTGTAGTACACACCCGTGATTTCCTCTTCGTACAGGGGCACGATCAGGACCATGCCGGTCTCTTTCGCCAGCGACTGCATCAAGCGGGTGGTTTCGCCGTCCGGCACCCGCTCCGTCAGCCCGTACCAACGGGTATTCTGCTCCGCGCAGAAGTACGGGCCATAAAACAGTTCCTGCAGGCAGACCACCTGCGCTCCTTTGGATTTCGCTTCGTAGATCATCTCCACATGCTTGTCGACTGCGGATTTTTTGTGCTCTTCCAGTGGGCGCTCCCCAGAAATGTCATGATGAGACTGGATGAGGCCAATGCGAACCACACGGCTCATAGGGATCTCCTCCTTTTTTTGCAAACAGGCCGGTGAAGTGCGTGCGTTTCGGGCAATTCCCATCTCACGCTGCTAAGAGGCGGTGTGAGCTTCTTCTGTGATGACTGGCCCGTGGTAGCGGGCGTTCATCAGGAGCAGGTAGACAATGAAGGACACGGCGAAGCCGACAAACCATGAATAATTGAAGAGCCATACCAAAGACGGTACCACTTTGCCGATCAGAGAGACAACGATGCCAGCTGCGAGAGCCCAGATCGCCAAGGGGTTATAGCCGTGTTTGTAGTAATACTGTCCAGAGGATTCGTACAGCTCGATGACCTTCAGCGTCGTGCGCCGGAAAACCCAGTAGTCGGCGATGAGAATCGCCGCGATCGGTCCGAGAAACCCGGAGTAAACGTCCAGCCAGGTGAAGATGTAGATATGAGGATTGGAAATAAGCAGCCACGGCACCATGAGAATGCCGAGGATACCCGTAATAAGCCCGCCGCGTGAGAAATTCAGCTGTTTCGGGAAAAGCTGAATAAAGTCGTAGGCGGGGGAAACGATGTTGGCGGCCACATTGACAGAGAGGGTGGCAACGACCACGGCCCCTAACGAGATGATGAGGATGAAGATATTGTGAAAGTGCCCCAACAGGGTGATGGGATCAGAAATGGCGTGGTGAAACACCACGATGGTGGCTGATGTGACCAGCACACCAATACCGGAGAAGATGGTCATAGTGAGGGGAAGCCCAAGGGCTTGGCCCCATTCCTGAGCCTTCTGGCTCTTGGCGAAGCGCGTAAAGTCGGGAATGTTGAGAGACAGTGTCGACCAAAATCCCACCACGCTGGTCAGCGCGGGAATTTCTATAGCCCACAAGGCCGCACCGTGTACCCGGGCCGGCCTGGCCAGCATAGGTCCGAAGCCGTGGGCGGCGCTCACGGCCCATATCAGCAGCCCAATTCCCAACAGAAGCACCAAAGGGCCCGCCCATGCCTCGAATCGCCGGACAGCCTGAATGCCGTGATAAATGATCCAGATGTTCATCAGCCAGAATATCATAAAGCTGATCCAGCCTCCGAGATTCATTCCCACGAAGGTAAAGGTCCCGGAAAAGTGGGCCCAGCCGGGGATAATCATTAAGAGAAAGGTCTGTATCGCCTGTCCTCCGATGGCCGTCTCGATTCCAAACCAGCCCGCTCCCACCAAGGCGCGCAAAAATGCGGGGATGCCTGCACCGACCACGCCAAACGAGGCCCGGGCGAGGACGGGAAAAGGAATCCCATATTTGGTGCCGGGATGGGCATTGAGCAGTATCGGCACCAGTACAATCATATTTCCGGCAAAGACCGTGAGAATCGCTTCCCACCAACTGAGGCCTAAAACAATAAATCCGCCAGCCATCAGATACGTGGGGATATTGTGCGCCATACCGATCCACAAGCTCAGATAGTTGTACAAGGACCATTGCCGCTGCTCCTTGGTCGTGGGGGCAATGTCCTGATTATAGCGGACCAGATCCTCATTGCTTTCTGAGTTGACAGCCATGTGCCGTAATCTCCCTTGCTGAACAAGATGAATGAACCGATATCACGCTCCAAGACCTTATTGTCGGGGGAATTATGCGGTGCCTATCCCACTTCGCATGTTAACGGAGGGATGTTTCCATGATAACGGGTCCGGTGACAGGGTGTCCCTGGACAGATCCGTGAATTTACACTGAATTTTCTATACATAGTGTACGAAATGCTTGGAGAGGCTTTCTCGCACGTGGAAAGAACGGGAGCCCGCACCGGGCTCCCGTTCTTTCCACTCGTGGCAGGTTATAGATAAGACAGCCGCGTTGGCGTGACCGAAGTCAGTGCCGGATGTGCCTGGTACAAGGCCGCCATGGCGCCCTTGAGTGTGGTGAGAGCCTCCTCCACTTCATCATCATTGACGGTCAGGGGAGGAGCGATACGCAGGACGTTATGGTAAAGGCCGCCCAGCCCTAACAGCAATCCCCGCTCTTTCGTCAGCTCGAGAATTTCCTCCGCCAGCTCTGGAGCGGGTACTTTTCCGTCCCCCACAATTTCGATGCCCTGCATCAGTCCCATGCCGCGGACGTCCCCCATGACGGGATAGGTGTCTGCTAGGGTTTCCAGTCCGTCGCGCAACGTCGCGCCTAAAATTGCCGCATGTTCGGTCAGGCGCTCTTGCTCCATGACGTGCAGGGTGGCCAGTGCGGCTTGCATGACTACAGGATTGCCGCCAAATGTGGAAATGGTTGGGCCGGTGTAATGACTGGCTACGGCGGGGGTAGCGATGGTAGCGCCTATGGGCATGCCATTGGCCATCCCTTTGGCGAACGTCATCAGGTCGGGCTCGACCCCATAGTGCTCAATGCCAAAAGGTTTTCCGGTTCTCCCAAATCCGGTCTGCACCTCGTCATCAATGAACAAGGCGCCATATTTGCGGGCAATTCCCACAGCTTCCTGAAAGAAAGCCGGCGGCGGGGTGATAAAGCCGCCTACTCCCTGAATGGGTTCCGCAATGAAGGCTGCGAGGTGTCCAGAGGTGCTGGTTCTGATGAAGTCATCCATGTCCTTGGCGCATTCCAGACCGCAGCGGTCCGGTGTGTTGCCGAATGGGCAGCGGTAGCAGTACGGGTTGTGGGTATGGCGGATAGGCAGGGCCATGCCGCTTCCCCCGAGCTTCCACGGTCCCTGCCCGGTTAGGCCCATGGTGACCTGCGAGCGTCCCGAATAGCTGTGGCGCAATGCGACAATGTCTTCGCGGCCTGTGGCCAACTGGGCCATCACAATGGCGGTTTCGTTGGCTTCCGTTCCGCTGGTGGTAAAGAAACTTTGCGACAGTTTCCCCGGGGTGATGCCCGCCAGGTATTCAGCCAAATCGATCATCGGTTCCGTAAGATACAACGTGGAGGTATGCACCAGGGTTGATGCCTGCTGGGTGATGGCGCGGGTGACCGCCGGATGGCAATGACCCACCGACACGGTCAGAATGCCTCCAAAGAAATCTAGATACGAGCGCCCCTTGTCGTCCCGGACATGGCGGCCTTCTCCTGACACCAATGTCAGCGGCTCCTGGTAATACAGTCCAATGCCTGGCACGAGATACTGCTGCTGACGCGTTAGTCGGTCATCCACTATGCTCATCCTTTCTGATCAGGTATCACACTGGCCCAAGTATAGCAAATCTCTGCAAAATGGCCTGGAACGATGCGGGCTTCCGGGCCGCAGGGGGGTTATTCCGGCTGGTTGTCTCCCCACCAGCGGCTGATGACCACCTTTTCTTCTGTATAAAACCGCAGGGCATCCATGCCGGTGGCGTGCAGGTCTCCGTAAAACGAATGCTTCCAGCCGGTGAATGGGAAGATCGCTACGGGTGCTGGCACGCCGATGTTGACCCCGACCATGCCCGCTTCGATATGGTCCCGGAAATAGCGGGCCGATGCTCCGGATTCCGTGTATATGGTGGCGGTATTCCCGAATTGCGACGCATTGGCCAGCTTGACAGCGCCGGTGAGATCCGGTGCCCGCATAAGACTGAGAACAGGTCCGAAAATTTCTTCGCGGGCGATGGTCATGCTGCTGCTGACCCCGTCAAACAGCGTCGGCCGCAGAAAAAAACCAGGCTGCTCTACAGGATTCTGCCGGCCGTCCTCTAGCAGCACAGCCCCTTCTTCGACCCCTTTTTGGATATAGCCGGCAATGCGCTCACGGCTTTCGGGGCGGATCACAGGCCCCATGTCACTGCCGGCATCGAGGCCAGGGCCGACTTGCCACTGGCGGATCGCCTCTCTGAGCGCGGGGACCAGGGTATCCGCCGCCGAGCCCACGGCGATAGCTACGGACCCAGCCAGACATCTTTCTCCGGCCGACCCGAAGGCGGATCCCATCAGGGCATCCACTGTCTTGGGAATGTGGGCATCGGGCATGATGATATGATAGTTTTTGGCCCCGCCTAAAGCCTGGACTCTCTTGCCTTGGGCTGCCGCTGTGCGGTAGATGTATTCGGCCACAGGCTGGGACCCGACAAATGACACCGCTTTGATATCAGGGTGCATAAGAATTTGGTCGACGGCGGATCTGCCTCCCAGGACCAGGTTCAGCACACCCGCGGGCAGACCGGCTTCGGCCCAGAGATCCATCATGAACAATGAAGTCAAAGGGGTGCGTTCAGAGGGTTTCAAAATGAAGGTATTGCCGCTTACCAGAGCGGGGGGAATCATCCACAGGGGCACCATGGCGGGGAAATTGAATGGGGTAATGCCTGCCACCACTCCCAAGGGAGTGCGGATCAGCATGGTGTCCACGCCGCGGGACACTCCCGCAAGCACTTCGCCTTTCAGTAGAGATGGAGCCGAAGCAGCCAGTTCGACCACTTCCATGGCGCGGGCGACTTCCAGCGTGGCATCCGGAAGAGTCTTGCCGTGTTCGGTTGTGACCGAGCGGGCGATGTCATTCCGGTGGCGATCCATCAACTCGTGAAACTTGAACATGACCCGGGCCCTTTGCAGCACCGGCGTGTCCGCCCACGGACCAAAAGCCGCAGAGGCTGTTTCCACCGCGAGGCTTAAGGCGTGTGCATCGTCGAGCGGCACTCTTCCCAGAATTTCCCCACTGGCAGGATTGACCACATTATCCCACTGGCTGGCCTCGGGAGTTACCGGCCGGCCGCCGATGACATGCATCAATGTTTCCATCCTATCGCTCTCCTTTGAATGGCGCCGGCATGGCGGATCTCCAGGCCCTTCACCCGGTACTGGGGATATTCTTTGGTCACGGCGCCAATTTTTTAAATCGTAGCAAAATCCGCGCATGCAGAGGTCTGACAGTTTGTATAATTATTGCAACAAGAACAGGACAGATTGTTGATAGGAGGGGAACGGATGGTTGTGCTGCGGGAGGTTCTGGCGCGCAATCTGTTTCAGTCGGCAGTGGTGGCCGCAGGGCATAAGGGTCTCGACCGGCCGGTGCAGTGGGTCCATATTGGCGAGATTCCCAATATCGGCGACTTCTTGCGGGGAGGGGAACTGGTGCTCAGTACGGGAGTCGGGCTCACGACTCCGGAGCAGCGGCGCATGTTTGTTCAAGGCCTCGTGAAGGCAAAAGCTTCAGGGCTGGTGTTGGAACTGGGAGAATACTTCCCCCGGGTGCCGCAGGACCTTGTTGACACCGCCAATGCTCATGATTTGCCCCTCATTGTGTTTGCCCATCCCGTCCGGTTTCTCGACTTATCTCAGGAAGTGAACAGCCTGCTCCTTAGCCGGCACCACAGGATTCTCGAGGATCTCGACGACCTCTCAGGCCGCCTGCGCAAGGTTCTGCTGGCAACCATGGGACTGCCGGCTCTCTTCCAGACATCGTACGACGTGCTCAAGCAGCCGCTGGGTTACATTCCCCGGGACCCAGACCATGATGCGGTGCAGTTCGGGTTATGGCCATTTCCCCTGCGCCCCTTCCGCCGTGATGCTCTGTACCCGCTCATCGAGCAGACTCCTACCCCACACCTGCGCCAAACTATCAGCGTGTTCGGATATCCTGTAGGGGATGTGGTGATCTTGCTGTCCGCGGATTATCTGGATGAATATCTTTATTTGGCGCTGGACCGCATCACCACTGCGGCTGCCCAGGAAATTATCCGGGTTGAAACTTTGGAGAAACACCGCCGGCAAGAAGAAGCCGTTCTGCTGGAGCAGCTGTTTTTTGAAGACAATCCGCCGGCGGCGGTCCTGCAGCGCTGCCGCTCGCGTTACAATTTATCCGGCTCCCGAAGTTTCCGGGTAGGGGTCGTTCCGAAAGACGCCCGCGCTTCAGCAGCCAGTGCAGCCATGAACCGGCTGCCCGGCCTTTACACTACTGCCTGCCTCCAACAAACTGACCGGGATATTTGGCTCGTGATCGGGCGGTCTGCAGACATACTCAAACTGCCTGAGGCATTGGCCCATAGCTTTGGAGGGCGACAGTGCACCGTGGGGCTCTCTGCTCCGCATAACGACCCGGCGGAAATTCACACGTCGTTTGCCGAGGCCTATGACGCCTCACAGGTGGCCGGGCATGTCTGCGGGGCCCACCCCCAAAGCTATGAGAAGCTGGGCGCCTACCGGTGGCTTCTGGCCACGGCGCCGGATGTGCTGCAGCGGCTGGTGATTCATCCGGAGCTTGATGCCTTGCTGGAGAGTGAACATAGCAAAAGCGCCGACGCTCTGTTGCTCACACTGGAAGCTTTGCTTACGCTTAACGGATCCAAACAGGACGTCTCCATGGCATTGGGTATTCACCGACAGACACTCTATTCCCGCATCCGGACACTCAAAGCACTGCTCGGAGAGGATTTTATGGTTTTTGAACGCCGTGTGGCTTTGGAAAATGCGATTTTAGCCTACCGCTTTCTTTGCAGCCAGCAGCACGAGGATCCTTTGCCTGCGGTACCTAAGTCACAATAAGCGGGCATAAATGGGCAAGACCCTGGCGGCAGCCCGAAAACCAGCTGCCACCAGAGTCCCAGACATTCAGGTCGAGCGGCTCACGCAGACATCATGGTCCCGCCGCTCTGCGCTGATGATTTCACCAGAAAAGGAACCAATGCTGCCGCCAGCGCTAGAACAGCCACCACCCCAATCCACAGTCCTGGGGCTGCAATCACCAGCGGGCCCACGAGAACAGGAATGACGGCCACCCCGATATTGGAAGCCATGCTGAACCCTGCCGTCGCGATTCCCGCGTTGGTGCGCGAGCGGGCCCTCTCTGCAGAAGACTCCAGAGCCAAGGCGTACCAGCCGTTGCTGAACAGGCCGAAGAGCAGGAACGAGGAGTCCAGGCCAGCGGTTGACGCAGAGAGGGTGCCGGTCAACAGCAAGCCGGACAGCACCAGAAAGATGAGAGTGAGCACTCCCAAGAGACGCGGCAGCTGGCGGAAACTCGACGGATTCTCCCCCACCCAGCCAAAGACTATGGCCCCCAGGGCTGAACCCAGAAATGTCAGCCCTGACAGCAGACCTCCTAGGGCGGCAGCGTTCTCCACGCGCAGGTGAATCAGCGCGCTGGTGCTGACAGAACCCAGCATGACACTCATGGAGGCGACCACAAAACCAATGACCCACCACCATGACATGACCAGCCGCGTCGTGCCCAGAGCCCTGGGATTTAGGGCAGAGGTTGCCGGCAATTGCGTCCACAGCCATATCCCGGAGACGGCGTTCACCCCCACCGCCAGCCATAAGTCGGTGGAAGGAGCCATGGACGGCCCGGCAAAAGAGCCAATGGCCATTCCCAAAAAGAGCATGCCGATCACCATGCCCGTTCCCAATTTCAGCTGCCGCACTTGACCGAGACGCAAAACGGAGCCGATGGGCGCGATGAGAAACGGATAGGCTACGGCAGCGATGATTTGCCCTGCCAGGGCCAGAGAAAAATTGGTCGAGAACGCGCGGACTCCGAGTCCTATGACAGTCAGAACAATAGCGGTTTGCAGGGCGGGTCTAGGTCCCGACTTGGCTACCCAGTAACCAGCAGGCAGCGCGCCCGCGATCATGGCGTAGCCGTACAGAGAAATCAGCAGCAGCACTAAAGTGAGGGATGTGTGAAAACGCCCTATGAGATAGGGCACCAGCGGGGCTAAAATAAACCAGCCAAAGCCCAGCGTCAGCGAGAACAAAGCATAAGGCCATAGCATGTGTCCTTCGCGGGTTTGCGACAAAAATATCAGTCCTTTCGCATTTTTCTTGTTGATTGTACACGGATCCATGGGAGATTGCCAAGAGTTTCAGGGTCTTTGGGATAGCAATCATCTCAATGACCAGTCCGCGCGCCCTCTAGCATGCGCGACCACCTTGGATCGGGCGGGGGGTAACGGTGGTCGTGCCGTGCCCCGCCTGTTTTGCGGCCCTTTAGGCCCTAGTGAATCTGGCCGAGGCCCCCTATGCTGGTGGGAGATTTGGGAAAGTGGCGGATGCTGCCGCTGGAAAGGACACTCATGGCCATCATCAACCAAATGGAACTGACTGCCGCAGTTTCCGTGATAGCGGGCGTTATCGGCGCCATGCTGGGATTGGGCGGAGGCATTTTGCTTGTCCCCATTTTCACTTTGCTGTTTCATATTCCCTTCCGGCTGGCTGTAGGTGCGTCGACGCGGCCGTAGCTTATGTGAAAGATGGCATGACAAATTTGCGGCTGGGAATGTTTCTGGAAATTGCTCCCACAACCGGGGCGGTTATGGGAGCCTACCTGGCCGGGGTGCTGTCGACCCGCATTCTGTACGGGCTATTCGCCGTGATGCTCGCTTATTCGGCGTACGCGCTGATCCAGCAGCGGTCCGAGGAGCTGCCGCACCTGCAGCACAGCCACCCGCTAGCGCGCCGCCTGCGTCTAGCCAGCTATTATCACGATGCGGTGTTGAAGCGGGATATTTCCTACAAGGTCGGCAATCCTTACGGAGGACTGTCTCTGATGTGGGTGGCAGGGATCTTGTCCGGCCTATTGGGAATCGGCAGCGGGCTTCTCAAAGTGATGGCACTCGACGTGGTCATGAAACTCCCCATGAAAGTCTCTACGGCCACCAGCAATTTCATGATTGGCGTGACTGCAGCCGCCAGCGCCGGGGTATACTTCGCGCGCGGCGATATCCGTCCCCTGATCGCGGCACCGACGGCCCTGGGCGTTCTGTTGGGCGCGGTGATTGGCACGAAGATCATGGAGCGCCTAAAGAACAGGACGCTCCGGTACATCTTCTTTCCCGTGCTCTCCATTGTGGCGGTGGAAATGTTCTTGAAAGCGCTATGACATTCAGCAGGAGGTGCCAAGTGAAGAAAACTCCGACCGGTCCACCCACGGGGTCCGGGTCCCCGCCCCGGTATTCGGACGAAATGATTCCCCTCATCAGCCGCGTACTGCGGGCGGGCGTTATGGTGAGCAGTTTAGTCCTGGCGGCGGGTCTCGCACTATTCATCAGCCAGAGCCCCGCGATCCCTCCCATAGGTCCTGTAGCGCTCACACGTTTCGCCCTCAACAGCGTGCATGGCGTGTCCCACCGCGACCTCGTCATCATCACCGCCGGCCTATGGATTCTAATCCTTACGCCAGTAGCCCGGGTGGCGATGGGGCTGTGGGGTTATATGAAGGAAAAGGACCGCGCCCTCACGGTGACGACCAGCTATGTCCTGGCCGTGCTGATTGCCAGCTTCTTTCTTGGCCGGTCGTAGCAGGTAGGCCCCTGACGGCTTGCAGGACCTGCCGCATTGTCGTCAGGGGCGGACAATGCGTGGGTGGCAGCCGTGTTCTGACGTGCCCTCTCTACTTGCGCTCGTTGCCGATATGTCTCTCACGGACAGCCCAACCGGGCTGGGCGGGATAGTGTGAACCCCGGGCTTGTGCGATGATAATGGGTGACGGCCACAAGAAATGATGGAGGTAGCATTGAAACCTGTCACACGTTTGTTTCTTATTGCTACGGGATGGACACTGGCATCGTATATGGCGTCGAGCTTCATTGGCGCGTGGTTCTGGGACATTGGCACAGGCCTCACGGCCATCATTACCTTCTATGCAGTCCTGTTTGCGGTGATGATCGCGGCGTTTGGCATGGCCTCAAGGATTCGGGGACGCATGAGTTCACCCCGCCTCATGGCATGGGGCATTGTGATGAATGTGCTCTATCTGGGGCTTCTGCTCGGTCTCAAGACTAAGGCGCGTGACTACTATATTCCCCTGGCCCTGCTTGAAGGTCTGTCGGCCAGTTTTTATTGGCTGGCGCTGTTTGTTCTGGCCGCTTCGTGGGTGGAGACCGGGCAGGCCGCCTGGTACAACGCCTGGACCGGAACACTGGAGGCAGTGCTGGGCCTGGTGATCCCTCCCCTGAGCGGATGGCTCATTGCCAGCGTGCCGGGAATTTCCGGCTACCGGATTGTATTTGCGCTGGCTCTCGCCAGTTTGCTGGGATCTTTAGGCCTTATCATTGGGGGCAAGAAGCCTCCGGATAAAATTTCCCCCGCAAGCGAGCATGCCCTGCCCCCTGTCATTCCTGGCTGGCGGCGGCTCTTATGGAGCTTTTGGGCATTAGGCATGCGCGACGGAATGTATTTCTTTGTCCCCAATCTCCTGTTGTATATTGTGACCCGCAGCACTTTGGTCCTAGGTCTGTTTGTCGCTGTGCAAGCCGCACTGGAAGGGCTGGTGTTTTGGGGCTTGACACGCTGGTCTTCGGCGCGGCTGATGAGCCTGGGGTTAGCCACCGTTGTTTCTGCGTTGGCCGTCGGGATTGCGGCACAGCCGTTGACCGGGGTGACCATCTTTGTCCTCGGGATTGTGGTGGGGGTGGCCTATCCCCCATACAAGGTCGCGCTGGAATCTGCGGCCTTAGCCGATATCAATCAGTACAGCCGTCATGAAGGCGACCTGATCCAGTTGACCGGCATTAAGGAAGTCTGGATCAATACCGGACGTCTGATGGGTCTCGCGCTGCTTCTAGGAGTGCTGGCGGTATTTCCGCGGTTTCCTCTGGTCGATATCCGCTGGATTTTGGGCGGGTGGGTCATTTGGCCCATTGTCATATGGTGGTCTTACCGCAATTTTGCCCGGCAAAGTACGGCGGTTTGACGCGTAGGGGAGAGCTGTTTGCTGCCCCAGGAGAACCAAAATAGGCCGTGAAGAAAATACCGGATTCGTCGGGAGATTTTGTATACTGAAAGCAGCCGCATTATGATGGTCTGCAGGATACGGAAGAGGGGGCAGCAGATGGAAGCAGCATATCAGCAAGCCTATGATCAGTTTCACTGGGACATTCCACCGCGTTTCAATATGGCGCAGGGCTGTCTTGCTCACCCGCGGGACCAGGTGGCTGTGGTCGCAGCTGGCGCGCCCCCTGTCACTTATGGCGCTCTGGATGACCTTTCGGCGCGACTGGCCAATGTGTTCAGGGCTCGGGGAATCTCACCAGGAGACCGTGTGGCGATTCTTCTCAGCCAGAGCTGGGAACTAGCCGTATCACACCTAGCGGCCTACAGGATGGGAGCAATTGCCGTCCCCTTGTTCTCTCTATTTGGACCCGACGCGCTGCTGTACCGCATCAACGACTGTGAAGCCAAGGTCATCGTGACTGACGCGGGGCATCAGGACATGGTGGCTGACCTTGTTGGCCAGCTTCCCTCCGTCCCGTCGCTGCAGTCTGTGCTGGTGACGGGAGCCCCTGTCCATCCGGGGCTGGCCTCCTTTGACACGTGTCTTCTGTCAGCGGATAGCGCCTCCTCCTTCCATGATACCTCGAGTGAGGATCCCGCCGTCATCATCTACACCTCCGGCACTACAGGGGCCCCGAAAGGAGCCCTCCATGCGCACCGTGTCCTGCTGGGCCACTTGCCGGGGGTCAGCCTGTCTCACAACCTCCTGCCGCAGGCTGGTGACCGCATCTGGACGCCAGCCGACTGGGCGTGGATTGGCGGCCTCTACGACGTGCTCTTCCCTGCGCTGTACTGGGGAGTGCCAGTGTTGGCCCGCCGGATGGATAAATTCGACCCGGAGGAAGCCTTTAACCTGCTGGCCCGTGAAGCTGTCCGCAACACGTTTTTGCCTCCGACGGCGCTTAAGATCATGCGCCGTGTCCCGGATCCCCAGAACCGCTATGATCTGCACCTGCGCAGCGTGGCTAGCGGAGGGGAGAGCCTGGGCGAAGAAACACTGGACTGGGGGCGCTCGACTTTCGGGCTGACTATCAATGAATTCTATGGCCAGACCGAGTGCAACATGGTGTTATCCAATTGTGCGGTGCTAGGCCAAAATACTCCAGGGTCCGCAGGGGTCGCCGTGTTTGGGCATACGGTGGCCATTGTCACAGACCAGGGCGACCCGCTGGCCCCTGGGGACATTGGCACGATTGCCGTCAAACGCCCCGATCCGGTGATGTTTCTCGGATATTGGAAAAATGCGACGGCTACGGCGGAAAAGTTCCACCACGACTGGCTGATGACGGGGGATCTGGGATATCAGGACGAGTCGGGCCGGATCTTCTTTGTTTCGCGGGCGGATGATCTGATTTCTTCGGGCGGCTACCGCATCGGCCCCGGTGAAATTGAGGACTCGCTTCTCAAGCACCCAGACGTGCTGATGGCGGCGGTGATTGGCAAGGAGGACTCTGTGCGCGGAGAAATTGTGAAAGCCTACGTGGTGCTGCGCGATCCTGCGCGGGCCGGCAACGCCCTCAGGGGGGAACTGCAGGAATGGGTAAAAACACGGTTGGCTTACCACGAGTATCCCAGAAGTAGAATTTGTCGATGCTCTGCCGCTGACCGCGTCCGGCAAGGTCCGGCGCAACGTGCTGCGTGAACGCAGCGGCAGGACCTGACTGGGGCCTCAAGCTATTGAGGAATGCGCATGCCTGAACGTGCGGGATAATCGGGAATAGGAAAGAGGGACTGGCCAGTGACTGAAGGATTCCGAGCATGGGTGGTTAGCAAGGACCCGGAGTTTAGAATGCAGTTGCAAGAAATGGCTTTGGATGACCTGCCTGCTGGAGACGTCACCATTCGGGTGCACTATTCCTCGATAAATTTTAAAGATGGACTGGCTTTAACCCCGGATGGACGGGTGGTGTTCCACTACCCTATGGTCCCGGGAGTGGACCTGGCCGGGGTCGTGCGGCAGTCATCAGACAGGCGGTTCCATGAGGGGGACCAGGTGCTGGCGACCAGTTACGGGCTGGGCGTGCGCCATTTCGGAGGGTTCAGCGAATATGCGCGGCTCCCTGCCGCCTGGGTTGTGCCGAAACCTGCCGGACTGAGTTTGCGCGAGGCGATGATCATTGGCACAGCGGGATTTACTGCCGGGATCTCGGTGGTCAAGCTGGAGCACAATGGATTGACTCGCGGCCAGGGCCCGGTGCTGGTGACAGGGGCCAGCGGGGGCGTGGGCAGTGTGGCGGTCGACATTCTGGCGGGGGCCGGATATCAGGTGGTGGCCAGCACGGGGAAGGAAGCCGCCCATGATTACCTTAAAAAACTGGGGGCGGACGTCATCTTGCCCCGCGAAGATGTTAATCCACCGTCATCCAAAGCGCTGGAAGCTGAGCGTTGGGCGGGAGCGATCGACCCTGTGGGAGGCGAGACGCTGGCTTATGTGCTCAAGACGACACAGTACGGCGGGTCCGTGGCTGCATGCGGGCTGACCGGAGGTGGAGCGGTGAATACCAGTGTCTTCCCCTTCATTCTCAGAGGGGTCAACTTGCTGGGCATTGATTCGGTAGCCTATCCATTTGAGGAGCGGTGCCGCTTGTGGGAGAGGTTGGGATCGGATCTGAAGCCCCGGCATCTGGAAGAGATCCTCGCGCGGGAAATTCCGCTCGAAGAAATCCCGCAAGCCAGCGGCGAAATTCTTCAAGGGCTACTGCTGGGCCGGGTGATTGTCCGCATCTGACGGCTGGGGTGAAAACCACGGGAACTTTGAGGGCCGGGCGCATGCCGATCCCCGCCCTCAAAGTTTGTGTGCAAGCCACAAGGCCTCTCCACAGTTCTTGTTAGCGAACCACGAGGACGGGGTACGTCGTGTGGTCGAGAAGATGGCGGCTGGCGCTGCCCAACACGAAGCGGTCCCATGCAGTGTACCCGT
>DAHWJO010000070.1:0-16997 GCA_027344105.1 Sulfobacillus sp. | reverse complement strand
TGTCCCCCTGCGGTGGCCAGCTTTTTTTCTGGGCAGACCGCGCGCCCGCCCTCAAGCGCACCGGGGAAAAGACCGAGGGATCAACGCCTCTTAGACAACGCAGGCCCGTGTCCATTACTTATAGAGAAGGTGATGCAATGCCGCCAATGACGTTATTTGAAAAAATCTGGCAAGATCATGTTGTCATGCAAGAGACGGGACAGCCCGCACTGATTTACATCGATCTCCATCTCGTCCACGAAGTGACTTCCCCTCAGGCTTTCGAAGGTCTGCGCATGCATGGGCGCATTGTGAGACGTCCTGAGCGGACGTTCGCGGTCATGGACCACAACGTCCCGACGACCGACCGCACAGTTCCTGTCGCTGACCCCATAGCCCGCCGCCAGATGGATCTGTTGGAAGAAAACTGTGTCGCCGCTGGCATCCCCCTATTCAATTTGCATCACCCTGACCAAGGCATTGTGCATATTATTGGACCGGAGCAGGGATTGACCCAGCCAGGAATGACCATTGTCTGTGGCGACAGCCATACCGCGACACACGGGGCGTTTGGCGCCTTGGCTTTCGGCATAGGCACCAGTGAGGTGGAGCATGTGCTCGCCACCCAGTGCCTTGTCCAGTCGCGTCCCAAAACCATGGCTGTGCATTTTTCCGGGCAGCGCCCCCAGGGGGTAACCCCCAAAGACATGATTCTGGCCTTGATTGGAAAAATCGGCACCTCTGGCGCTACCGGCTACGTTATCGAGTACACCGGAGATGCGGTCCACGCGTTGAGCATGGAAGAGCGCATGACCCTGTGCAACATGTCCATCGAGGCGGGAGCTCGGGCCGGGATGGTCTCTCCTGACCAAATCACCGTCGACTATCTGAAAGGGCGCCCCCACGTCCCGCAAGGCGACCAGTTTGCCGAGACGTCCGCCCGCTGGCTCAGTTACGCGACGGATCCGGGAGCTTCCTATAACCGCACCGTTACCATTGAGCTGGAGGATATGATTCCGATGGTCACCTGGGGCACGAGCCCCGGGATGGTCCTCCGAATCGACGAGGAAATTCCTCACCCGGACGCCTTCTCCGACCCGGCGGCCAGGGAATCCGCGCAGTATGCGCTGGAGTATATGGGCCTTGAACCTGGCACCGCGCTGACGGACATCCCCATTGAACGGGTATTCATCGGGTCATGCACCAACGGCCGTCTGGAAGATCTGCAGAGCGCGGCGAACATCGTGCGCGGTCAGCATGTCCACCCTGGCGTACGCGCGATGGTCGTGCCAGGCTCGGGCCAGGTGAAGCGCTCAGCCGAGGCTCTAGGGCTGGACATGATATTCAAAGAAGCAGGGTTTGAGTGGCGGGAGCCCGGATGCAGCATGTGCCTCGGAATGAATCCCGATATTCTCGAGCCGGGTGAGCGCTGCGCCTCCACGTCGAACCGCAATTTCGAGGGGCGCCAAGGTAAAGGCGGGCGCACTCACCTAGTCAGTCCGGAAATGGCCGCGGCCGCCGCGCTGTACGGCCACTTTGTGGATGTACGCACCTTGTCAAAGGAGGTTTCCCGATGACCCCACTGCGCCAGCACCGCGGCCTAGCCGCCCCGCTGCACCGTTCCAACGTAGACACCGACCAGATTATTCCCAAACAGTTTCTCAAAAGGGTCGAGCGCACGGGATTTGGAGAATTTCTCTTTTTCGACTGGCGCTACGATGAAAATGGACAGCCCAATCCGGACTTTGTGCTCAATCACCCACAGTATGTTGGCTCGAGCATCCTTATCGCCGGCAGCAACTTTGGATGCGGCTCGTCTCGTGAACATGCCCCCTGGGCTTTGGCCGACTATGGCTTTCGCGTCATTATCGCTTCATCCTATGCGGACATTTTCTATAACAACTGTTTCAAAAATGGCATGCTGCCGCTGATCCTTCCGGAAAGCGATGTCGCCCGGCTGATGGCCCAAGCGGAGGGACCCGAGCCCTTTATCCTGACAGTCGACGTGGAAAACCTGAACGTCGCCACGGAGGACGGAACCACATATCCCTTCACGCTCGACCCATATCTCCAGCAGACCCTGGTGGAGGGTCTCGATGACATTGCACGCACCCTCCGGCACGATGACCGCATCGCCCTCTTTGAATCCCAGCATTCGTGAGACCCAGGGTGCCCAAAAGAAAAGGCCTCCAGCAAAAATGCCTGCTGGAGGCCTTTTTTATTCTCCCCGTCCTCTGCCGTATCCCTGCTACGACACAGCCGCAATCCGGCGGTCACGCCCCATGTACAGCGCCAGCAAAATGGCGGCAGAGCCCATGTAAAACGGCAGGGAAAGGGGGGCCGGAGTGATCCAGGCCGACAGCACTACCCCCAGCACAGGCTGAAGATACAGGAACAGGGCCATGATCGCCACCGGAATTCTGGATGCCGTCACCATCCACAAGAAATATGCCAGCGCCGTCCCTAGCAGTCCCAGATACAGGCTCGCCCACAAGGCCGGGCCGGTCCAGTGCTGAGGCCAATGCGCCCCCGTCAGCAGCCAAAGCGGAACGGCGCCGAGAAATCCGGCGGCAAAAGTGCCCGCCGTGGCCTGCAGCGGGGACAGGCGGCGGCTTAAGGAGGAAGAGTAGACATTGTAGACGGCAAAGCAGCCCAACGCCGATAGCAGCAAGATGTCCCCCAGCCCGTAGCCGCGGACACCGGGGCGGGGAAAACCCGCGACTGCCCACGCTCCCAGCACCGCGACGCCCAGGGCCCACCGCCGGGATACCGGCAGCCGCTCTTTCAGCAGCAAGCTGGCCATGAGAGCCGTCAGCAGCGGTTCCAGCGCGATAGATATCGCAGCCATCGCGGGGGTGGAAGCTTTCAGTCCCTGGGTCTGGAGGACCAGAGGCAGGGAAAACCCAGTAATTCCCAGAAACAGCGTGCGCACCACAGCCTTGGGAGTCCAGTTGGCGCGTCCTTGGATTATGAATGGGGCAAAGAGGACAGTCCCTGCGAAGAGGCGAAACATCGTCAGAAAGGTCGCATCCATTGATGTCAGGGCCAGTGCGGTGGCCGGATACGTTCCTGCCCATATCAAATTCATCGCCAGCAGCGAGAAAAGGTCTGGGAGCTTGGTTCGCGACATATTGGTTCCCATGTTTTTTCCTCCTGCGTCTAGTTTAGGCGATGACGAGCCGGATACCGGCGAAGGCAAGAACCACTAGAACCAGGATTTGAAACTTTTTGGCATCAATGCGGAAATGCAGGAAGTTCCCTCCACAAGCCCGATGGCGACAGCCGGCAGCAGCCACATCGAGGTGACAGCGGTCTCAGCGCTCAAGAGTCCGAGAACAAAATACAGTGACCCGCGCACCACAGTGTCCGTCACCGCAATAAACTGAAACGTCGCCCGGAAGGCGCGTTTGTCCAGGTGCCGCATTTGGAAATAGGCCACAATCGACGGCCCCCCGCCGCCATAGAGGCTGCCGATGACCCCGCCCAGAAATCCCAAAGGCGCTCCCCACTGCCTAGCCGCCTTGGGCAAGCGCTCGGGCCGGGTCACGGCGGCATAGAGCACATACAGAAGAATGAAAACTCCCAGCAGCAGCGTCACACTTTGCGCGGAGACTGCCTTTAAAATCCATGCCCCCACAATCAGCCCCAGAATCGTGAAAGGCCACAGCCACGGTATCTCCGTCCAGCGGATCTCCTTAAAATCATAGGATCCCAACGCCAGCGACGCGACACCATCAAGTAGAAAGACTACCGGCACCACCTGTTTAATCGGCAGAAAAAATATCAGCAAAGACACCGAAATAAGGCCGGAACCGAATCCCAGCATGCCCCGGATGGCAAAGGCAGCCAGCACAATCAGAAAGGCCCACAGGTAAGGGTCGGCAGCAAAATATCCAAAATGCATCAGAACCCTCCCATGTCTTCCAAGCGCTTAAGAAGATGATGAAATTCTACGCGAACAGCGATTATCTGACAAGGTCGGCCTCCCCTCTCTGTCCGCTGATATAACCAAAAGTTTACTTTCCTATAGAAAACAGTCATTAGCCAGAATAGGAAGGGACCAGTATAGTTAGAGGCGGATAAGGGGCGGTGATCAGCACTGCCTCCTGGAAGATTTTTGGGTGGCGAGGATATTTTTGTGGGTTCGGGTTATCCTCACATATGGTAAGAAGGAGATGGAAATTATGGCAGCTCGCGTGCACTACACGTCGTGGCAAGATTTTTACGGACCAAACGCTGGCTATATTATCGAGTTGTATGAAAATTACCTGCGCGACCCGCAGTCGGTTGACACCGCAACGCGCAGCCTCTTTGAAGAGTGGGGACCGCCGCCTATGGAATTGCCGTCAGCCGACACCGTCTCCACGGGCGTGGATGGGGAGACGCTGAATATCATCAGCCAAGGAACCGAACTCGCCCGCAACATCCGGGATTTGGGCCACTTGCAGGCTCACCTCAATCCCTTGGCGCAAACGGTTTCCACTTCGCCCCTGCTGCAATTGGAGACCTACGGACTGACTGCCGAAAAGCTCCAGCAAATACCGGCGCAAAGCCTGTGGCCAGATTGCGGTCCCGAACTGCGCACGGGATGGGACGTGATTCAGCACCTGTTCACCCTCTATACGGGAACTTTAGCTTACGAATTCAGCCATGTTCACAATCCCGAGGAGCGGCAATGGCTGGACAACTACGTGGATTCGAACCGGGTCCGCCCTAATTTGTCTGTCGTGGAAAAGCGCTCCCTCCTGCGCCGCCTGATCGGGGTAGACCAATTCGAAAAGTTTTTGCACCACACATTTGTGGGCCAAAAACGGTTTTCCATTGAAGGCACCGACGCCATGGTGCCGATGCTCGACCAGCTGATTCATCTGGCGGCCTCGGGTACGGCGATACGGGACGTAGTCATCGGCATGGCGCACCGCGGCCGCCTAAATGTGCTCGCGCACATTCTCGGAAAACCCTATGCGGACATTTTTGCCGAATTTCACAGCGCGCCCAATAAAGACTTGGTCCCCTCTGCAGGGTCCTCAGGCATCACATTTGGCTGGACGGGCGACGTGAAATATCACTTGGGCGCCCGCAAAATCATGCAGGACTCGAATATGGTCGAAATGCATTTGACCCTCGCTGACAATCCCAGCCACCTGGAGTTCGTGGACCCCGTGGTGGAGGGGATGGCCCGCGCCGTCCAAGATTCCCGCGAACGTCCCGGACTGCCAGTGCAGGATGCTGACCGCGCTTTGGCCGTGCTGATTCACGGAGACGCCTCCTTTCCCGGAGAGGGCGTAGTCTCGGAAACTCTTAACCTGTCCCGTCTAGAAGCCTATAACACGGGCGGCACGGTGCACATAATCGCCAACAATGTCCTTGGGTTCACGACAGAACCCGATCAGGGCCGCAGCACGCTGTATGCCAGCGACCTGGCCAAAGGCTTCGAGATCCCCATTGTGCACGTCAACGCCGATGATGCCGAAGCCTGCCTGGGGGTAACCAAGATGGCCCACATTTACCGGCAGACATTCCACAAGGATTTCCTGATTGACCTGGTGGGTTACCGGCGCTGGGGCCACAATGAAGGCGATGACCCCAGCGTAACCCAGCCCGTACTGTATGAAGCCGTCCAGTCCCACCCGGTCCCCGCTGAAGTCTATGCCCAGCAGCTCGAACAGGAAAACCTGGTCACCCGCGAGTCGGTCGACCAAATTATTGAAGCCGTTCAGGAGGAATTCCGCAGCACATACCAGTCTCTCATCCGCGGCGAGGCTCTCTTGACGGAACGCGGCGTCATGGCGGAGGATGCTGCCAACCCGCTGCCGGCCCCGGTGTCCGAGAACACCCTAAAAGGCCTCAACCAGGCGCTGCTGGCGAGGCCAGACGGGTTCCAGGTATATCCCAAACTGGACCGAATCCTCTCCAAGCGCAAAGATGCTTTCACCGTCCCCCAAGGTGTGGACTGGTCGCTGGCTGAGACCTTGGCGATGGCCACCATTTTGGCGGATGGCACGCCGATCCGCTTTACCGGCCAGGATTCGGAACGCGGCACATTCAGCCAGCGCCACCTCGTTCTTCACGACGCGAATACCGGTACGAAATATTGTCCGCTCGACAACCTGCCGCAGGCCAGAGCGTCCTTTATCATTTCCAACAGCCCGCTCTCGGAGACGGCCGTACTGGGGTTTGAATACGGATACAGCACACAGGCGACAGAGGCGATGGTCCTGTGGGAAGCGCAATATGGAGACTTTGCCAACGTGGCTCAGGTCCTTTTTGACCAGTTCATTGGCCCGGGCCGCGCCAAATGGCTGCAGTCTTCCGCGTTGGTGATGCTCTTGCCCCACGGTTATGAAGGCATGGGACCGGAACATTCCAGTGCCCGTCTGGAAAGGTTCCTGCAGCTGTCCGCCGATGAAAACTGGCGGGTGGCCATTCCCACCTCCGCAGCTCAATATTTCCACCTTCTGCGGTCGCAGGCGGCATGGGTAGCGTCAAGGCCCCGCCCGCTGGTAGTGATGGCGCCCAAGAGCCTTTTGCGCAATCCCCTGGCAGCGTCTGCCGCGTCAGAATTGGTCAATGGAACATTTCAGCCGCTTTGGCGCATGCCCGTAAACCATCCTGAGAAAGTGACACGCCTCGTGCTCAGCTCTGGTAAAATCGGGATAGAAATCGCCCAGGCTGCGCACGACGCGGAGGGAGGCTCGGACTGGCTGGCCATGGCCCGTCTCGAACAGTTGTACCCATTCCCCGCCGCAGAGTTAACGGAGTTTGCCGACTCTCTTCCCAATCTTAAAGAGATTTTCTGGGTACAGGAGGAGCCACAAAACATGGGTGCATGGACCTATGTGGCGACCACCTTGACCCAATTGCACGGTCTGCCCTTGAGGTATGTGGGCAGAACCTATCACTCGGCGCCGGCGGAAGGCTATGCTCAGCGCCACGCGACCGAACAGCACCGCATTATTGTAGAAGCGATAAGCCGTTAGGAGGATACAACTCATGACACAGATTACGGTGCCGGAAGTAGGAGAGTCCGTAACTGAGGCGACTGTAGGAGAATGGTTGAAGAAACCGGGTGATGTGGTAAAAGCCGGTGATGCAGTGGTCGAACTGGAAACAGACAAGGTCAATCTGGAGATCACCGCCAATGAAGACGGGATTCTTGGCGAAATACTGAAGCCCAGCGGGGAGACAGTAACAGTCGGCGACGTGCTGGCCACTTTGTCCCCGCAGACGGCTCAAAGTTCCGCCCCCGCGTCTGCCCCGGTTCCGGCGCAAGAACCTGTAGCACCGGCGGCAGCCGCCATCCCCGGCCCCGCCGCTGTCAGGGCAACCCCTGACGTCCGCCGGATCGCCGGTGAGAGAGGCATTAATATCAATCACGTGCCGACAGCGGGCAATAAGGGACGGGTAACGCACAGCGATGTGGAATCGTATGCGCAGGCCCAGGCCCCAGCGCCGCTTGCTCCTACCCCTGCGCCAGCAGCCGCCCCGGCACCCGCTGCCCTTCCCCGAGCTCCCGAGGCCGCCTTGCAGCCTCACGAGACCAGCGAGCGGGGAACAGACCGGGTCAGGATGTCCCGGCGCCGGATCACCATCGCCAACCGCCTGGTCAGCGCCCAGCACACAGCTGCCATGCTGACCACGTTCAACGAAGTCGATATGAGCCGCATTCTCGATGTCCGCCAAAGGCGGCGCGAATCGTTTGAAAAACGGCACGGCGTGCGGCTGGGATTCATGTCCTTTTTCACCAAAGCTTCCATTGCTGCCCTCAAAGCTTACCCGCGCATCAATGCGGAGATTGACGGCGATGACATGCTGCTCAAGCACTACTACGACATAGGAGTCGCCGTCTCCACTGACAACGGCCTCGTCGTGCCAGTCGTCCGCAATGCCGACGCGCTCAACTTTGCGGCCTTAGAAAAAGAAGTAGCCGCGCTAGCGGCCAAGGCGCGGGATAACAAGCTCTCTATCACGGATTTGCAGGGAGGCACTTTCACCATTACCAATGGCGGCACTTTCGGGTCGCTGCTCTCCACGCCAATCCTGAATGCTCCCCAGGTAGCCATTTTGGGAATGCACAAAATTGAAGAGCGGGCGGTTGTCATCAATAAGGAGATTGTCATCCGCCCCATGATGTATCTAGCGCTCTCGTATGACCACCGGATTGTCGACGGCAGCGAAGCCGTCCGCTTTCTCGCTCTCATCAAAGAATTGCTGGAAGATCCAGAATCACTGCTGCTGGAAGGTTAAAATAAGAGGGACTCTCCGGGGTCCCTCTTATTTTATTTTGCGCAACTCCCCTTCTCTATTCAGAAGACTCTTCCGAAAGGATGGTGGTCACGCACATGTCAGTCGACGACAGAATGAGGCAGATGAGCGGACAGTGGTTTCACGCTCTCGGAATATCCCAAGAAGATTTCGCCGCCAACCCTTATGCCGTCTACCGCCGTTGGCAAGATCAGAGCCCCGTCCGGGAAATTGCCCCGGGGAGGTGGATGGTTCTGGGATATCAGCAAGTCCGCACCGCTCTGACGGACCCGCGCTTTATCAAGAGCACGCCGCCATCCTATCCCATTCCTGAGTCTTACCAGCACCTTCCCGAGATGGCCCCGAGCATGCTGGTGGTCAATCCCCCCGCGCACACCCGCCTGCGCTCCCTGGTCACCCGCGCTTTTCAACCGCGCCACCTTGAACGGCTGCGGCCTTTCATATCCGCTCTGGCCGACGATCTGCTGGACGAGATGAGCCGCCAGTCTTCAAGCGACCTCGTCGAGGACTATGCCTTGCCCCTGCCCGCGCTGGTCATAGCCGAACTGCTGGGAGTTCCCCAAGAGGACCGGCCGCTGTTTCGCCGCCTCTCACAAAAAATCGCCCTGATGGTCGACCCCACTCAGTCGGCGGACGTCCGCCAAGCTGGCGCCACGGCCCGGTGGCAGCTTCTCGACTATTTCCACACCCTGGTGCAGCGCAAACAGGATGAGCCCGGTGACGATTTGCTGAGCGACCTTGCTGCTGGCAGGGACCACGAAGGCAGCGCTTTAACGGCTGGCGAGCTGCTGACCATGTCCCTGCTCTTGCTGGTCGCAGGACACGAGACCACCGCCAACCTAATCAGTCTGGGAGCATACCGAATTTTGAGCACGCCTGGCGCGCTGTATGAACTCCGGGGACGCCAGGCATCCTACCCGGACGCCGTCGAAGAATGTTTGCGGTTTGAGTCGCCGGTGCAGCTAGACGGGCGCATGGCGCGAGACGATGCCGTCCTGGGGTCCACTCTCATTCCTCAAGGCGCCTCGGTGACGCTCGTGCTGGCACAGGCGAACCGGGACCCTGGGGCTTTTGCCAATCCCGATTCTTTCGATATTCACCGCGATCCCAATCCTCACCTTGCCTTTGGCCGCGGCATCCATATGTGTCTGGGCTCGTCTCTGGCCCGGATGGAAGGCGCTATCGCTCTAGAACACCTGCTCAGCCGCCGGGTACGGGTAGCGGGCCCCGCACTCTATCAACCTAATATACTGCTGCGCGGACTGCGCCGCTTGCCTGTCAAAATCAGCTGATTTCCACCGTTTTTTTTCATCAAGACAGCGATCGACAGACCATCCTTCCCTGTTGGCGTATGATGTCGCTGAGTCATGTATGCATATCGCAATTGCTCAGGAAGGGGTCGGAAGAGATCTTGTCGTCGAATGCATCCCGAACCCATTCAGCCTCCCTGCCGCGCAGTGTTGTTCGGCTGATTATCGCTCAGACCTTTTCTATTTTTGGTGATGACTTTACAGAAGTGGCCATAGCGATCTTTGCCCTTGACGTTTCCCGCCACAATCCTGCGGCGCTCGGTCTGGTGCTTTCCATGGTTTTCTGGCCGGGCGTGGTGTGGAGCGGGCTGGTTGCGGGTTTCATCGACCGCCTGAACAAGAAAGTGGTCCTGATCGCTGGGGATCTGGGCCGCGCGGCGCTCGTCATCAGCATCCCCTTCATTCACACCCTGCTATGGGCCACCGTGGCCATGTTTCTCATGTATTCTCTGGCCACATTCTACCGTCCCGTCGTGCGCTCGGTGCAGCCCTCCCTGGCCGGCGACCCCGACGTTAACGACCGAGCCAATGCCCAGATGGAACTGTGGGCATCCGTGGCCCAGGTGGTGTCCTATATCGCCGCGGGATTTCTCATACTGAAATTTGGTGTCGTATTCGGCTTCAGCGTAGACGCCGTCACTTTCGTGATTTCAGCCTTGGCTATCATGGGCATTCATGCCGGGCGGGACTTCTGGGCCCCAACTGTGGAGGCCATGCAAGGAAGATTTCTGACCAAAATCCAGGAGGCCGTCCAATACTACCGGACGAGCCCAACCCTGCTCATTCTCACGGCGATTTCCATTCTCGCCATGATGGCCCTGGGCGGCGCCAACGTGCTCACAGCGCCGGCCATGAGGAGCTTGTGGAACCAGCCCACAGCCCATTACTCCTGGGCTTTGGTAGCCATCGCCCTGGGAGCCATGGTGGGCAGCCGGGGACTGCAGCGCTGGCTGCGTCCGAAGAATTACCGAAACCTGATGATCGTCGGCTTCTTCGGCCTCGCCCTGACCATGTTCGCCGTGTCCCATGTGCACACCATTACCGCGGCCCTGATCATCCTCTTTTTCGGCGGGATGCTGAATGTCTTCTTCAATGGGTCCATCATCACCTGGATCCAGCGCACCACGCCAGAAGCCATCCGGCCCCGGGTATTGACCCTGCGCGGCCTGATTCTCGGCATTGGCGGCGGCCTCGGAGCATTTGGGGCAGGGGTTGTCGCGCGGACCGTGGGGCTCGTCCCAGCCTTTACCACTATCGGCATATTGCTGCTGTTAGGCGTCGCGGGCGCCTTGCGGCTCAAACCGTACCCCAAAGCTCCGGGACCTGGGTAAGCATGCAGCGAAAACTAGGGAGGAGACTGCCGGATTTGCGGCAGGCCCCTCCCTAGTTCTTTAACAGGCCGGCAGTCAGCGCGCCGCCGCGCCCTCCACAGGTTCTGTCGTGTAATCCTCAGCAAGGGTGCCGTCCTGGCCATTGGACACGCGCATGCCGTTGAATATGAGAGTCAGCACTACCGTCACTACGATATTGGCGATGATGGCCCAGATCCCGGCATAGGCCAAGATCACGGAATGTCCAAAATGCAGAGGGTAGAGCGAGGTCTTGAAAGACTCGGCCGCCGCCATGCCGGTGCCCACCACCATGCCCACGAGCCATCCCAGCAACAGCGCCCACCGGTGGAACCACCGGGTGTAAAGGCCGAACATAATGGCTGGCACCGTCTGCAGAATCCAGATGCCCCCCAGAGTCTGAAAGTAAATCGCGTACTGCAGAGGGATCACGACAATAAAGAACAGGGCCCCGATAATCACGATCATCCCCACAATTTTCGCGACCTGAGCCTCGCGGTTTCGCCCCGTTTTAGCTGCGAAGTACTCCCGGTAAATGTTGCGGGTGAACAAGTTGGCCGCAGCGATCGCCATAATGGCGGCAGGGACAAGCGCGCCAATGGCGATGGCGCCGAAGGCGAATCCAGCAAACCAAGTGGGCAGAGTCTTCAGAAACAGCAGCGGCACCACCAAGTTCGTGTCTGTCGTGTGAATGCCGGCGGCGATGGCCATGTATCCCAGCAAGGCAATAAAAGTCAGCGCCAGGGAATACAGCGGCAAGAGCGCTGCGTTGCGCTGAATGGTGCGACCGCTCTTAGCCCCCAAACTTCCAGTCACGGCGTGCGGATAGAGGAGAAGAGCGAAAGCAGAGCCTAAAGCCAGCGTGGCGAAAGCGCTGAACAGTTTAGGCGACAAGATCAATGACCCTTTTTTGGCTGGCAGGGCGGCCGCCGCCACATGGAAAATATGGCCGTAGCCGCCCAGCTGCATCGGAATGGCAATGCAGGCCACGATGACTGTCACGTATATGAGCAAGTCTTTTAATATGGCCGTCAGGGCTGGAGCCCGCAACCCGCTGGTGTAGGTGTAGGCCGCCAGAATCACGAAGGCGATAATCAGCGGCAAATCTTTCATGATCCCGTGTCCTGACAGTCCCATGGCGGTGAGCACCGCCTGTATGCCCGTCAACTGCAGCGCGATATAGGGCATTGTCGCGAGAATTCCCGTCAGGGCTACCGCCAATGCCAAAAGCGAACTATCAAAACGGCCGCGCACGAAGTCCGCCGCGGTCACGTAGTTGCGCTGCTTGGACACGCGCCAGAGCCGCGGCATCACAATATACATAATGGGAAATACCACAATAGTGTACGGCACCGCAAAGAAACCAAAAGCCCCGGCCCCGTAAACCAAGGCTGGAACCGCAATAAATGTGTACGCCGTGTACAAGTCTCCGCCTAGCAGAAACCATGTCACGAAGGTCCCAAAGCGCCTGCCCGCCAGACCCCATTCCTCGATAAGGTCCATGTCCCCGTGATGCCAGCGCGCCGCATAAAATCCTAGGATCGTCACCAGAACAAAGAGGATAAGAAAAACAATAAATGCTGACCAGTACATGGTACTCCCCTTTCTCCTCCGTCAGTTCTAATGCGTGTCAATGAAATAAATAATGCCGCTTAAGATAGCGACAAGGAAAATCCATAGGATAAGATACCAGTACATAAAGGGAAATCCTGCCAATGTCGGCCGGTACGAAGCAAATATCGGCGGCCACAGAGTGCCGATGAATGGCAGGAGAAACAGCCAGTACCATCTGGTTTTAGAATGAATTTGCAAAATGCCCACCTCCCTTCTGTTCGCTAGTGAGAGAATTGTGCCATTAAGGGGAATAGACGTCAATGAGTAGAATTGAGACAACCGAAACGTTTTTAAGATCCTTGCGTCCACTCCTGAGGCTTCAGTGCACAATCAGCCGGGAAGTCTTCACGGGCGACGGCTGGAAGCCGCCATTAGTGACACTCACAGCAAATGAAGAATCCAGAACGATCCCATCCCCACCACAATGCTCACAGCCAGGGAGCGAAATCTCCAGGAGGCCAGCACCGTGGCCGCGCTGGCCGCGAGCACGCGCCATGCCGTTTCTGTCGGGGCGGCAGACCAAACCGAGGAGAGCAAGAGAGCCATCACCACCGCCGGCGCAAAAGCCCGCACAAAAGGATCGAGACGACTCAAGGCGCGGGACTGCTTGGCATGGGCCCTAATGGCCCATGTCCATGGCAGGACACGCTCCGCCCATGTCCCTAAAGCCGCCAGGACCACCACTATCCCAAAGCCCCCCAGCAAATTATTCACGGGACCCTCCGGCGGCGCCTGGCCATACGGGCTCCTGCGGTGTCGGCTCCAGCGGCTCCTGCCGCGGCCAGAGGCACCGCCATCGTCCCAAGTCCTGACAGGCGGGCCACGGCATACAGCCCCGCCGTCAGGGCGAGCACGGCGAGAACCCGGCGGTCCCACCGGCCGGGTTCTGGCTGTATCCAGTGCCACAGGATGGCGATGAACAGCGCTGGCAGGACAAAAATCAGCGCACTGCCCGCCGATGGCAGGGTGTGGAGAATGACCCCTCCAAAAGCGGCACCGGCTGCCGTGCCCAGAATCCAGGCGCTGTACGCCACCAGCGTCACACCCCCGTGATAAAGCAAGGTGCTGTGCGGATGCCTGACAGACACCGCGAACACCTCATCCGTCAGGCCCCACCCCGTCATGATTGGGAGGTTCGGGTCGGACAGGCGCTGGCGTGCTGTCAGTGCCGGCCCGTAACCCATGTGGCGCATATTGATAAGCCAGACCGTCACAATATCCAGCCAGGCCGGAGCATGTCCCGCCCACAGACTCGCCATGGCAAATTGACTGGTGCCTGCATAAATCAACGCGGACATTGCCATGGTGCCCCACGGCGAAAATCCCAGGTGGCGCGCGGCCATGCCAAATGCCATGGAGGCCGGCAGGTATCCGGCAAACAGCGGCAAGCCGTCAACCCATATTGGGCGGAATCCTTCATGTGTGCTAGGCGGCGTCACGGCTCATCTCCTCTTGGCGAATTGAACACAGTGCCTGCTTCCCGCGGCTGAGGCGGTAGCCATGAGGGGACAAGCGGGTGGGCCCGAAGGGCTGGACATCCGTCTGGCGCCTCATGGTCAGCGCAACAATCCCAACAGGGTTAGGTGGCGGGAGCGTTGATTTCAAAGACAAAAACATGACGGCCGGCGCTCCACTCCGACGTCGAGACAAATCCCTCTGCGCGGTGGTGGCGGATCACCCGAAAGCCCGCCGCCAGCGCCATTTCCACCACACGGGGGCCGTCAGGGAGCCGGGGCCGGCTGGACCACTGGCCAGAAAACTTTGCGGAACTGAGGGCGGTTTCGTCCCATTGCCAGGCCCGGACGAACGTCTCCACCCATTTTTGCGATTCCGACGCCTGCAGCATCACCGTCCCGTCCGGCCAGCGGCTTAACCACTCAGAAGCAGCGAACAGAGCGGCTTGGCGAACGTAACTCATCCGGCCCCGGTACGGATCCAGCAAAGAAGCACAGAGAATCAGGCGCCCCTTGGGCGCCAAGTGCGCCGCGGCCGCGCGGAACAGCTCCCTCCCTGGCGGCACACCGCTGGCCACTATCCACGACAGCACCCCGGCGTCCCTGAGGAGTTCCTCTGCCCCGCCGCTTGCATCCTGAGTGCTCCCAGACAGGGTAAGCCCGGGCCCAGCCAGCATCTTGCGCTCCTCTTCCAGGATTGCCTCCTCAAGCGGAGGCAGGCGCCTCCCGCCTGGAATCAGCACATAGTGCAGCCGGTCCGGTTCGGGAGCAGCCTCGAGGAACGTGCGGCACCACCAGTTCAGGCGGTTGGATTCCCACACCTCGGGGGCGCGCAGCGCCGCGATCTCTCCTTCATACACGCCAGGCATCTCCTGGCAAGCCCGCAGCGCCTCGTCCCATGACTGGCCCGGGGCCCCGTTCGGGGGATAGAAAACAAAGACGGCGAGAACGCAAGAGCCGTCAACCGGCGTGTAAAAATGATCCTCATCCGCTGGAAATACCGTACTGTCCCCGCGTTTCAGCAGGTGTCTCGAGCGGGCTGTTCCCACTTCCGCCCACCCCTCCAGCGCCACCACAACCTCGCTGACTCCCGACGGGTGGGCCACCGCATCGCGGCGGCCGCCCTGGCGGATTTCCATCCGGTACACTTCTGTCACGGGGTCCTGGCCATACACCGCGATCAGCGCCGTGGAGGAGTGGCTGTCAGAGACGGCTGCCGAGACCGGCAAAGGAGCCTGTCCCGGTTCCAGCAAAGCGCCGAAGGGCACCTCCAGCGCTTGCGCCAAAGCCCACAGCGTCTCGAGGGTGGGGTTGGCCAGACCGCGCTCAAGCTGGGACACCGTGGCTTTGGCTACGGAAGCCCTACTCGCCAGTTCGGCGCTGTTCCAGTGCCGGGTGAACCGCAGAGAGCGCAGATTGCGCGCAATCACTTCCCGAAAGTCCTTATTGTCCATGAGTTCATTATAACATACTTATAGATATTATATTGAACGGCAGAGAGATTCCCGGCACCATTCGCGAAAGAATTGCCTTATTGCGCTCTTTGACCGCAGCAACTACTTGCGTTAAAGAGATAAATGGTATTTACTGGTATTGCTGGCACAAAATGTAAGGAGGGTATCATGGACACGCTGACAATCGCAGAAATTGCTTCACGGCTGGAATTGCCCGAAAGCACGGTGCGCTATTACCGTGACCGCTTCACTGTTTATGTTCCGGTAACTGGAAAGGGACGGGGACGCCGCTACCCCGAGGAAGCGGTGGAGGTCTTCAGGACTATCGCGGATGGACTGCGCAGCGGCCAGACGGCGACAATGGTCGACGACACCCTGTCCCGGCTTTTCCCACGCAATATCGACACCGGCACAGACCTGGCCCAGCAATCCGCAACAGCAGCCCCGCAACAGGTGGCCCAAGCTATGGTGCAGGTGCTCTACCAGCAGTCGGAGGAAATCCAGGCGATGCGCCTGTCCCTTGAGCAGATCAAAGCGGAACTCGACGAGCATCACACCCAAAGTTCTGCGGTGCTGACCGAGGCTTTCGAATCCCTCAAATCACACCTTGACACGCAAGACACCAAGAATACCCGGCTGGCTCGCGAACGCGACCAATTTATCATGTCGCAAATGCGGGACATGGTAAAACCCCGCCCCGCCGAGAAATCCTGGTGGCAAAAATGGTGGAACAAGACGCCTCCCCATGCCTCCGTCAACAGCTGAGCGACAGAAGAGCCCGGCGGATTCACTCCGGGCCTTTTCTACTTTAAGGCATGGCCTCGGGCACAAGCCACCCGCCCAGTGACGCCCCCGCCATCTGCGCCATCGTATCCCCCATAATCATCATGCCCTGATGTGAATGCATCGGGTGAGACCACGCCACAGTCAGCGCCATAATCAGCAGTGCGCCCACGATTCCCCCTGCAGTCGCCCCGCTCATGGCCGCCATGACATCATAGCGCCGGAAGCGTAGCGCGAACAACCCCATCAACAGCCCTGTTCCCACTGCCAGCAATACAAACTCCACCATTAAATTGGGCGTCCACCAGGAGAGCGTCAAAGTGCTGGCGACAGCGGCGCTAAATGAGCCGTACAGGGTCATGTAGCGCATAGATGCGGAAGGTGATGAAGAGTTGTCCTTCACTGGCCGGCCTCCTTAGTACTTCGTGCATCTGTACGCGAAAGCGCTGCCGTTTATGCGGAGCCCGGACTTACAGCGGAGCCATGAAATTGAATGAACTCTCCCGCCACCTAACCCTGTCGGGTTAGGTGGGGGTTTCTCGGATCGCTCCGGGAGGTTCCTGGTTCCGCGACTTGTGCGTGGAAGCCGCAGGCTTCGCATGTCTGATGTCGGACTCCCCAGGCGTGACTTCGGACCGTTCCGGCCCTAGCTTCTGAAAAATCCGCGTGCGTTGGCGTAGCTGAGTGAGCGGATCTCCGGACAACAGTCTTTTGAATCCCGCGCTTTTTGAGCACCAGTGCGGCATTGTGGTCCGCATTGTCCGCGTGTCCGCAGCGTTGGCAGACAAA